>NZ_PXUD01000050.1:0-2487 GCF_003390965.1 Salinivibrio sp. HTSP | reverse complement strand
CGGCGATAACGTCGATAAGTGGGTCAATTTTAAACTGGCGTTGACAATAGATCCCATAGGTCACGAATTACGAACGACGGAATCCATAATCTATCAGCGACAAACACGCCAAGTTCTTTCGAAAGAGGGACAGATTGGTCTAGGGGTAATAATTCAATATGTGTAACCCATTTAGCCCATTCTCTTTCATAACCTGGTGACAGTTCTCTCTCAAGAAAAGATTTTATATTATTAAGCGTCTCATTAAACTCGCTAATTGAGGGACTCTGTACGGTTGAAACTACATCATCTGTATCACAGATAGTTTCTTCTCTTTCCAATAAACTAAGAGCAGTTTCGTATTTTTCTCTAAGCTCTTTAAACCCCTCAGGATTGTCTTCTGGGTGGTTATCTCTAAGCTTCAGTTTGTACTTCGTCTTTAATTCTTCTGGACTTGTATTTTCATCTAAGTCAAAAAACTCAAGCGGATTCATTATATTCCTCACTTTCGATCAGTGGTTTAAGCGAGTCAGGGATATCCATGTCAGGAAGATAAACGCCATCCCAAGGCATCCAACGAATTGGATTCTCTTTATCTTGGAAACTGAATTGCAAACGATTTTTTAGTCTGTTGCGCAGTCCTTGATTTAAAAAGATACTACAGGCCTCTTCCTCATTGAGGTCATTTACTAGGTAGGCCCAATAGCAACTACCAAGAATCCATGAATGAGTATATTGTTGCCAAGACTTATAAAAAAACTTTGCTTTTTGAGCTATAACAGTATGAATGTAATAGAATTCGTCTTCGGATAACCAATCTACTTTCAGACCCTCTCTTGCAAGAAAACACGCTCGTCCGTAATCATAGCCACGTGTGCCACCTAGACCTAATATATCGTAAGTCATTGAAACAAAATCTATTTCTGCTCTTTCTCGGCTAGGTGAAAAGCTTGATGCGAAAACTGACCATTCATGAGTTGTGGAGCTCGCATACTTCGCATAGAGGTGAGATAGGAAGTGCCCATGCGTGCCTTTATAAACAAGAGAATGTATGTGATGATAAAGAGAGGACCTATTTTCAATTCCCCAATCTCTTTCTAATATCTGGTAACAACACTCTTTGCTGTTTACCCAGTAAGGATCTAAATACTTTCTTTCCCCTTCAAAAATACTCGTATGAGGTGCGCCGAGAGTTAAAAGCCAATCTTTATAACTGACGTTTTCGCTTGCTCGCATTTTGCGTTACCGGTGAATGAAAACAAGACGATAACATAGCTTTTTTTTCGACATTATTGCATAGAATATGCTACAAAAAATAAAATTTTGGTGCGAGATCACACTTTATGGTGAGTGTTACTCGTATTCAGCAATGACTTTATTCTTTCCTTCTTTTTTCGCTCGATATAGCAGTATATCTGCTTGCTCCAGAGACAATGAGCGGGGCTTTTTTATATGGTACCTCAGGCCTGCGCTCACTGTTACACGTTCAGGTTCTGATAAAAAAAATGGTGTACTTTTTTCTATCAAAGTTACAACTTCATACGCATAGCGCTTTGCACTCTCGAAGTTATCAAATCGGGTTACAACTGCAAATTCCTCGCCACCGATTCTTGCGACGATCTCGCCATTAGTTGATGCTCGTTTCAATATCTCAGCGACATATTGAATGACAGTGTCACCAACACCATGCCCGTAGTTATCATTAATAGACTTAAAATTATCTATATCTAGAATGAGAAGCCCTACTTTATCAAGTCCGTTGAACTCTTCGAGTAAATCAGAAAAAAATCGTCTATTTTTCAGGCCAGTAAGGCTATCTGTGGTTGATAGCATTTGTAGTCTTTTATTAGTTTCCTCTAAGTCTTTTGTCTTACGAGCTATCGCCAGTTTTACACTTACCTTATGAACAAAGTAGGCAGCAATAATAACGAGTAGTATCAAAAGAATTAGATCTGCCGAAATATTAGTCATAGTAGCAACTCATAGCAAGCAAATATTATTAAGTAACGAGAAAAATGAAATCCGTTAATTTTTGTAAAAAAAAATCAGATGCCTATCATCTATGCAATAAAGACAGTAATCAAGAATGATACCTGTCTCGTTTTCGAGACGACTGTAGATATTGTTTGGCATGTTAACCGAAAATGTTTACATCGCCGTTAATGAATTTGGCTTTATGTATATTAATTGTGTATTAGCACTAAAGTACCAGCATTATTGATATTATTGTAATTAGGTAGCTAATGGATGTCTAGTTAATCAGCAGCTAGAGGGGATTCTCAGTTTCATTATGTGATAATGAACTGGATTATGGTGTGATTGTTGCGTCTTATCGAATTAACAGAACGTGTCTTGTGCGATTTTGAAACAATATTGAAAAGAGCTATTTACATGGTTGAAATTGAAGTTTTGTTGTTGGCATTACTACGAAGTCGCGGATTCACCCGCGAAGTGCAACACTTTCGTCTGCAGCCTGACATAACTTGTTAAAGATTACGCTAGGCTGCC
>NZ_PXUD01000049.1:0-90977 GCF_003390965.1 Salinivibrio sp. HTSP | reverse complement strand
GCCAGAGCCAGAGCCAAGCAATGAGCGTGACTATGAGTTTGACTCCTTCTCGCTTGATGAGCTGGGCGAGTTTGGCGAAGACGACGCACTAAGCGCTGCGCTCGAAGAGCAGCGAGAGCTAGAATCTTATTTAGATGAGCAGCAAGAGGGTGACGTCGCCAAGGAAACGCCTGAGCGTGATGAGCGAGATATCAGCGATCTCGACGATGACGATCACCAAGTGGGTGGCTTAAACATGGAGGCATTGCTCTCCGAGTCAGACGATGACACGCCACTGGATCTTTCCTCACTGTCCGATGAAGAAGCGGCGGTTTGGCAGGCTGATAATGAACCTGAGCCTGAAGCAGAGAGTGAAGACTGGAGTCAACAGCCCGCCATCGATCCGGCGTCATTGGAAACCTTTGAACTCGAGGAAGCCTTAGATGAGGATCTTCTGAGTGAGGGAGAAGCAGAGAGTGAGCTGATTGGTGAAGAGCAAGAAGAAGATGACTACATCAGCATTGAGGAGCTCATGCGAGATGATGGTTCTACGCCAGATATTGATCCTGATAAAGCGGAAATGAATCTGAATGTGGGTTTAGATGAGTTTCCTGATGTGTTAGAAGATATCAGTGCCATTGATGTGGATGGTGATACCGCGAGTACTGAAGCATCGACGAATCTTGACCTTGCCAAAGCGTACTTGGAAATGAACGATATCGATGGGGCGATTTCTTTGCTCGAAAAAGTGATGCAGTCGGGCAACAAGGCCTTGCAGCAAGAAGCACGTCAGTTGCTAGAACAGCTGAGGTAGTGAAAAAACAGGTAGCGAATGCTGCCTGTTTCTTTATGGCGGCAGTGATGGCCAAGCACGCGCTTTTCACCTGCAACTCGAGGGCTTTATGGGTATAATGCGGCGCCTTATTGACGAGTAACGAGAAGGCAGGGCATGAGATTCGCGTTAGGCATTGAGTATGATGGCGCTCAGTTTTACGGTTGGCAGAGGCAACGAGAAGTCACCAGTGTACAGGAACACCTCGAGCGTGCTTTATCGACGGTTGCCAATCATCCTGTCGCCGTACAGTGTGCGGGACGTACCGACTCTGGCGTGCATGGAACAGGACAGGTAGTGCACTTTGACACTGATAATCAGCGTCCATTAAAAGCTTGGACCATGGGTGTCAATGCGAACTTGCCGGATCCGATTGCGGTGCGATGGGCGAAGCCTGTGACAGACGAGTTTCATGCCCGTTTTAGTGCGACCGCGCGACGCTATCGTTATGTGATTTATAATCATCCCTTGCGCCCGGCGATCTTAGCCAAGGGAGTCAGTCACTATCACGCTGAACTTGATGAAACCTTAATGCATCGAGCGGGTCAGTATCTCCTTGGGGAGAATGATTTTTCCTCATTCCGTGCCGCTCAGTGTCAATCGAAATCCCCTTGGCGGAATGTGATGCATTTATCGGTCAACCGTCAAGGACGCTTTATCGTGATTGATATTAAAGCCAATGCGTTTGTGCATCATATGGTTCGCAATATTGTGGGGAGCTTAATGACGGTCGGTCGTCAAGAGCAGCCGCCTGAGTGGATGGCTTGGTTGCTGGCACAAAAAGATCGTACCCAGGCGGCTGCGACCGCGAAAGCTGAAGGCTTGTATCTGGTTGACGTAGACTACCCCGAAACATTTGGGTTGCCTCGTTCACCCATTGGCCCCCTGTTTTTGCCGGATTAGGTGATTGTGGCGGCAAGTACGCTGTACTCATAAAGCACGGAGAAAGAATAGGTAGTACCAGTTTTTTATCCCAAGTCTGACAGACTTGTGATTTAATTCGGTCTAATTTGTTACGAATCCAAGATAGTTGTCCGTCCGCGAGAGCTATCACTAAGTAAAGGTTGTCCATGAGCTGGCTAGAAAAAATATTAACCAAAAGTAATATTGGTTCATCACGCAAGGCGTCGATTCCAGAGGGCGTGTGGACCAAGTGCACGTCGTGTGATCAAGTTCTCTATCACGCGGATGTCGAGCGTAACTTGGAAGTCTGTCCAAAGTGTGAACACCATATGCGCATGCCAGCACGCCGCCGGCTCGACGTGTTTTTGGATAAAGACGGGCGTGAAGAGATTGCCAGTGAGCTTGAACCCAAAGATGTGTTGAAGTTTCGCGATTCGAAAAAGTACAAAGACCGTTTAGCGTCGGCGCAAAAAGCAAGTGGCGAAAAAGACGCCCTGGTGGTTATGAAAGGCCGCGTGTTTGATGTGCCCGTGGTGGCCTGCGCCTTTGAGTTTAAATTTATGGGTGGCTCGATGGGAGCCGTTGTGGGCGCTCGCTTTGTTAAAGCCGTGGATGCGGCGATTGACAATAACTGCGGTTTGGTGTGTTTTTCTGCCAGTGGCGGTGCGCGTATGCAAGAAGCGCTCATGTCACTGATGCAAATGGCCAAAACAAGTGCCGCATTGGAACGCCTTTCCCGCCATAACCTGCCGTTTATCTCAGTATTAACCGACCCGACTTACGGTGGCGTGACGGCCAGTTTTGCCATGTTAGGTGATATCAATGTGGCCGAGCCTAGAGCGATTATCGGTTTCGCGGGGCGCCGAGTGATTGAACAGACCGTGCGTGAGAATCTTCCTGAAGATTTCCAAACCAGTGAGTTTTTGCTTGAGCATGGTGCGATTGACATGATTGTCGATCGCCGAGAAATGCGTCAACGCTTAGCGGGTCTGCTTGCCAAATTGAATAATCGTCACTCACCACTGGTGGTCGATGTAGAACAAGGCAAGCCTGATCTTGAGCCTGAAGCGGCACAGCCTTCTCAAGAGCAATAATTGACCGTGTCCCACGGCGCTATCCTTGGTATCATTTACCCATCATGGAGTAACTGACCAAGCCAATGTCTGAACAACAACACCCAACAGCCACGTCCTCTTTAACGACGTGGCTGTCTTATCTCGAAAGCATCCATACCCGTGCCATCGATCTTGGCCTTGAACGCGTCGCGGCAGTGGCCGAAAAAGCGCAACTGACTAAGCCAGCGCCGACAGTGATTACCGTCGCGGGAACCAATGGTAAAGGCACAACCTGTGCGCTGCTAGAATCGATTTTGCAGCATGCGGGTTATCGCACCGGTGTCTATAGCTCCCCGCATCTAACTCACTATAGTGAGCGCGTGCGCATTAATGGCGAACGGCTAGACGATGCCGCGCACAGCGAAGCGTTCGCGACGATTGAACAAGCGCGTGGTGACACGAGCCTGAGCTTTTTCGAGTTCGGCACCTTGGCCGCATTGCACTTGTTCAAGCAGCATTCGCTGGACGTGGTTATTTTAGAAGTGGGGCTAGGTGGACGCCTCGATGCCACCAACGTAGTGGAGCATGACGTATCGGTGATCACCAGCCTCGCGCTCGATCACTGTGATTGGTTAGGGGATGACATTAACCAAATCGGCTACGAAAAAGCAGGGATTTTCCGAGCAGGTAAACCCGCTGTTTGCGGTCAGCCCTCCCCACCGGCGAGCGTGGCTGCACATGCTGACAGCATTGGCGCCGAGCTACACCAGCTGGGCTATCAATATCAATATACGCTCACGGATAATACCTGGTGTTGGGCGGCAGGGGCGTTTGAGCTGACGGCGTTGCCTATCCCGGCAATACCGTTACAAAATGCCGCCACTGCCTTGATGGCTTTGGGGGTTGCCGAGCTGGAGATCGCAGACACACACATCTCTGACGGGTTAGCCTCGGTGTCGGTACCCGGGCGAATGCAGGTTGTTGCCAATGCGCCTTACACTGTGTTTGACGTTGCTCATAATCCGCACGCGGCCGCTTATTTGGCAGAGAAGTTGGCTGAGTGCAAAGCGGAACGCGGCGGACACGTGCATGCGGTGGTGGCCATGCTATCCGATAAAGACATGGCGGGTACCTTAGCCTGCTTGGACGGAATCGTGGATCACTGGTATCCGGCATCGTTATCTGTGCCTCGAGGTGCACCCGCCGACAGCTTGCCTGTGCCGGCACCACAACAGTTTGCATCACCCAGTGAGGCTTATCAGCAGGCATTAAAACATGCTGAACCTGCGCGAGACTGTGTGGTCGTATTTGGGTCGTTTCATACCGTTGGGCAGGTAATAAGCGCGCTTAACTAAAACGGAGTCATTGTGGCCAGTAAGTTACAAAAAAGAATCGTGGGTACCTTGGTGTTGGTGTCTATCGGGGTGATAGTGCTGCCAGATGTGCTTGATGGCAAAAAAGAGCATTATCAAGAGAGCTATGAAAGTATCCCACTACGGGATGATTTTGATAGTGAGGTGAGCCAAGCACCGATTAAAGCCCCACAAGTGGTTGAGGTGGACGCGCCAGACACCAAGGTAAAAGAGCGTCAGACAAACGAATTGGACAACGAGCCTGCGCCTAAACCGGCGTCTAGTGACACCGCCTCTTCGTCAGCCAGTGCTCAAGAAGGGGCGTGGATGATTCGGCTTGGCACTTTTCGCAACCAAGACAACGCCCGACGTTTGGTCAAGCAATTACGCGAAAAAGGCTACCAAGCTCATATCTTACCCAAAGCCATCCAACCGGGTGATTTAGCCAAGGTGGTCGTGGGGCCTCACGTCTCCAAATCGGCGTTAGAATCGCAACTGACTGATTTGCAATCTTTGACAGGATTGAAGGGTCAATTGCGTAAATTTGACCCACTCACCCAATAAGAAAACGTTTGCGTGAGCATTTTTTCTGTTAGAATGCGCACGTCTCGAGCAAGTGAATACGATGAATTGGATTGATTACCTCATTATTGGCGTCATTGGTTTTTCGGCGCTAGTTAGTGTGATTCGAGGCTTTGTTAAAGAAGCATTGTCATTGGTGATATGGTTTGGTGCGTTTTTTATCGCCAGTCAGTTTTATACGCAACTGGCGGTTTACCTGACCAATATTGAAGATGCCGTTATTCGTAATGGTAGCGCAATAGCCTTATTGTTCATTGCCACCTTAATAGTGGGGGCGGTGGTCAATTATGTGATTGCTCAGTTGGTAGAGAAAACCGGGTTGTCTGGTACCGATAGGGTGCTGGGTATGGTGTTTGGAAGTGTGCGTGGTGTACTCATTATTGCCGCGATGCTCTTCTTCCTGGATGCCTTCACGTCGGTCGCTCACACCCAAGCATGGGGGCAGTCGCAACTTATTCCTAACTTTGCGGTAGTGATTGAATGGTTTTTCCACTATCTCGAGAACAGTTCCAGTTTCTTACCTGAGATCGCCGGATCTTAGGATGATATTCGCGTAACAAGGAATCGCTGACATGTGTGGTATAGTTGGAATCGTTGGTAACACCCCGGTCAATCAGTCCATTTATGATGCACTGACGGTGCTACAACACCGGGGACAGGATGCGGCCGGGATTGTCACTATTGACGACAATCGTTTCCGGCTTAGAAAAGCCAATGGTCTGGTAAAGGATGTGTTTCAACTTAAGCATATGCAGCGCTTACAAGGCCAAGTGGGTATTGGGCATGTGCGTTATCCAACCGCGGGGAGTTCGAGTGCGTCAGAAGCGCAGCCGTTTTATGTCAACTCGCCTTACGGTATTACCCTGGCGCACAATGGTAACCTCACCAATGCCCAAGACTTGCGTCAGTCGCTATTCGAGAAAGATCGTCGTCACCTTAATACCACCTCTGATTCTGAAATCCTGCTTAACGTCCTTGCCCACCAGTTATCAACCGCGACATCGCATCCATTAACGGTTGACGATATGTTTGCCGCGGTGGCGTCGGTGCATCGCCAAGTGTCGGGGGCTTATGCGGTCGTGGCCATGGTCATTGGTCATGGTGTGATCGCGTTCCGTGACCCTAAAGGCATTCGGCCACTCTGTTTAGGTAAGCGCGATACGGAGGCGGGCACTGAATACATGGTGGCGTCGGAGACAGTGGCGTTGGATGCGGTCGGGTTTGATTTTGTCCGTGATGTGGCACCCGGTGAAGCTATCTATATCACGCTGGATGGTCAACTGCATACCAGTCAATGTGCGGATACGCCGAGTTTAAACCCCTGTATCTTTGAATTTGTCTACTTCTCTCGCCCTGACTCCTTTATCGATAAGGTTTCCGTATACGGCGCGCGTATTCGTATGGGCCAAAAACTGGGGGCTAAAATTCAACGTGAGTGGGATGACGCTGACATTGATGTGGTGATCCCAATTCCAGAGACCTCCTGTGACATCGCTTTGGAGATTGCCCAAGTGCTGGGTAAGCCTTACCGCCAAGGCTTTGTCAAAAACCGTTACGTCGGGCGGACCTTTATTATGCCTGGGCAACAAATGCGTCGGAAATCGGTGCGCCGTAAACTCAATGCCATTGGTTCTGAATTTAAAGACAAGCGCGTTTTGTTGGTCGATGACTCGATAGTCCGCGGCACCACCTCGGAGCAAATTATCGAAATGGCGCGCGAGGCGGGAGCAAAAGAAGTGTATATGGCATCAGCCGCTCCCGAAGTGCGTTTTCCTAACGTCTATGGCATCGACATGCCCAGTGTCAACGAGCTGATCGCCCATGGCCGTGAAGTTGATGAAATTGGTCAACTGATTGGTGCAGATGGTTTGGTCTACCAAGATCTGTCTGACTTGGTGGCGGCGGTTGGCGAAGCGAACCCAGCTATTGAGCGCTTTGAGACATCCGTATTCAGTGGTGAATATGTCACTCAAGATGTCGATCAAGCTTATCTCGAGTATATACAAAGCTTGCGTAACGACGATGCGAAAACGGTACGCGAGCAGCAGCAAGAGCTAGCGAACTTAGAGATACATAACGAGGACTAACTGAAAACGCCGCGACAGTTATCGCGGCGCTTTTCACTGGTATCCTGCTACGCCCATGTTGACTAATGGGTAAAGACAGGCCCCATGCCGACATTCCATAGGATGACCGAGGCAGCCAGAATCGCGACCAGCAATACTAACCCGCAAGTGACGACAGAGCTGGCATAGATGAATCCTCGCTCTTCAGGGATCTCCATCAATATGGGAACCCCCGTGTAGAGGAGGTAGACAGAGTAGGCAATGCCAATCAAGCCGACGATCATCACAAACCACACCACTGGATAAAGCGTGGCGAGTCCCACCATAAAGATGGGCGTTGCGGTATAGGCTGCCAGTTCAAGACACTGGGTGTAAGTCGGAGCGGAACCGAACGTACGACTCATCCATAATGTGAGATAGGCCAACGCC
The DNA here is from genome assembly GCF_003390965.1 of Salinivibrio sp. HTSP. NCBI lineage: Bacteria > Pseudomonadati > Pseudomonadota > Gammaproteobacteria > Vibrionales > Vibrionaceae > Salinivibrio > Salinivibrio sp. HTSP. The sequence continues at coordinate 83,779 of NZ_PXUD01000049.1, read as the reverse complement.
GCGACACCGCCCAACAAAGCAAGATACATGGCACTGGCGATGAACAGGGCGCTTTGCGGGGTCATAAAGATGGGATCCCCCGCGCCGATTTGCCAACCAATGTGGACGCTCGCGTAGTAGGCACAAACAGGCGGGATTAACGCGAGTAACAACGCGTGACCAATGCTGTTTGAAGCGGCCTCGTGGCGCTCGCCAATCGCTTTCCATTCCTTTTTGGGATGGGTATATAACCCTAATAAATGACTCAAAATCATAGTAACCCCGCTCGTTATTCCCTCAGTGAAGTCAGGTGCAACGGTTGGCGCACGACGCCTCAAGTAACTGCTTCTTCTCTGCTCGTATGCGGAGGATAGATGCCGTGTACACTCTTCTTTAGTAACGAATAGTTGTTGGTACCTGAATTGGCAAGTTTTCTTCTCGACAAAAATCGCCTTTCTGCGCATGGCTCACTGGCGCGATATTGAGATAATGCCGATATACATTCTTGTGATAGACATCATGTATTAATTGTTACAAGTCTTACTTTTAATACAGAGTAGCGTACTCTTATAGTGTCATTGATTTTCAAGCCTTTTTTATGCTGCCGATAAATGGCTTTGACGGCTCACCTGCTTGAATGCTAAGAAAATTATTATTTTAAACAGCTGTTTATAGAGCGCTTCTGAATTAAATCTCATTAGCGATCACAGGTGTGCCTGAATTCAACTACGATTAGTGCAGTGAGAAAGAAAACAGCCGCTGCTTTGCAGTCCTGGAGGAGAGCGTCGTGTTGCATAATAAAGAGATCTTAATCGTCGAAGATGATCCCGTCTTCAGTCGGATGATTGCGTCTTTTCTCGAAAGAGAGGGAGCGGTAGTACGTGAGGTCGAAAATGGTTTAGAAGGGTTGCAAGCGCTGAGGCAATCGATTCCTGACTTATTGATCAGTGATCTATCGATGCCGGTAATGACAGGCTTAGAATTCGTTGAGGAGGTGAGCCTTGAATACCCAATGCTACCTATAATCGTGATCTCTGGCACCGGGGGGATGGCAGATGTAGCTCAAGCGCTTCGCTTTGGGGTGAAGGACTTTTTGATCAAACCGATCGAAGATATCAATGTGGTCAAAAAAGCCATCGAAGCGGTGGTTGATGATGCCAACGACGATGTACACGCCAGCGATGATTTTAGTCAACAATGGTTTAAGGTGAGCGAGGACGCGGATCGCGGCGCATCAGAGACGGAACTGAAATGGCACCTTGATGCCTTACGCCACAACCCAGGTAGCGCACGTGAACTATTAATGGGGTTGATGCCAGAACCCGACTCGCAACAAGGTGCTTGGCGTCTTTCCTATCACTCACTGCAATCGGCAGATACCAACCCCATTGTGCTGGATTATGCATGGTTGATGGGCGGGAAAATGGCATTTTATGTGGTCGACTCTGCCTCGGCAGAGGAAGACGGTACCGCGACCACCTTGATGATCCGTGCGTTTTTTAATGATTTTGTCCGCTCAGGTGATGTTAATGAAAGAGGGTTTCTCACCCTGGTAAAACGGATCGAGGATGCGATTCGCGCCTCAGCCTATACGTCGCCGGTTCGTGCGATGTTCGGTGTGCTAAACACCGCCGATAATCAGCTTGATATTTTACCGGCGGGGATAAAAGCCACGGTGGATAGCTGCGGGTCGACAAGCCTGGTTCACAATGATCACTGGTTGGGGCGCGACGCGTTCTCGAGCCAGTTTCAAAGCGTTGATCTTCAATCAGGTGATGCACGTGTGTCATTGAGTGAAGTGGGCTTGAACAGTTTCAGTGTCGATATTCAAAAAATCGCTTAACGACCCAGCGATGCAATGTCGAATAGTCAACCCTATGTAAAGGTGAGTGGCCGTGGTGGGTGCTCGCCTTTGTTGCTGTGTGGGCTTAACATCCGTATACTTTCGTCGCTCTGGACAGGCTGCTACTGGCGATAGACATCAGGGACAGAACGACATGAAACATTGGTATCTACTTTATTGTAAGCGCGCGGAACAGCAACGCGCAGAGCAAAATTTGAAGCGCCAAGGCGTTGATTGTTACTACCCGATAGTGACGGTGGAAAAGCTGCGTCGTGGTAAGTGTCAGCACGTTGAGGAGCCGCTCTTTCCCAACTATATTTTTGTCGGTTTTGATCCCGACCTTGTGCAGTATACGAGTGTTCGCTCCACGCGTGGTGTAGTTGATTTCGTTCGCCAAGGTGCGTATCCCATCAAGGTCGACTTGGCATTGATTCAACAACTGATGACGATAGAAGACTGTGACGAACAACGCGACGCGCTCTACCAAGGCTTCAAGCCCGGACAGTCGGTGATGATTGAAAAGGGGCAGTTTGCAGGCACGGAAGCGATCTTCAAAGAAAAAGACGGCGAGAAGCGCTGTATTTTGCTGATAAATATGCTTAGCAAGCAAACTGAACTACATATCGATAACGCCGATATCAGTGCTTCCAGATAACCCGCTCTCCTGGTTTGGCTGCTACACTCTTCAAGGGGACAGTTTAAAGTCGGGGAGGCAGTCGTTGGAGTCGGTACTTATCGTTGAAGACAGCCGGTCGTTTCGCATGCTGGCTGAACAGCAGGTGAAAAAAGCGGGGTTTGCCCCCGTGACCTGTACCTGCCTAGCCGAAACACGGGATGTGCTAGCTCACAACACCCCCTTTCTCTGTGCGATCCTCGATTATAATCTGCCAGACGCTCACCACGGCGAAGTCATCGATTTATGTTTATCCGCAGGGCTTAAAGTGGTTGTCCTCACCGCCTCGCAAAGCGAGAAAACGCGTGATGAGATCCTATCAAAGCCCATTATTGATTATATCCCCAAAGACAGTAGTCATTGTATTGATGCGGTTTGCCGACTCATTAAGCGTTTAGCTGACAATCAAGGCCATCGTGTGCTGGTGGTGGATGACTCAGCCTCGATACGTCAACGTATCTCTGCGTTGTTGGCGCGCCAGTATTTAACCGTATTGGAAGCAGAAAATGGTGAACAGGCACTTGACGTGGTGGAAAAAACGCCAGATATATCGCTGGTTATCACTGATTACGATATGCCTAAAATGAATGGTCTTCAGCTTGTATCTGCACTTCGCAAGAGAGATACCGAGTGTTCCCAGGCGATCATTGGCTTGTCTGGACATCATGATAGTGCGCTAACGGCACGCTTTCTCAAAGCAGGGGCCAACGATTACCTGCCCAAACCGTTTAATCAGGAAGAGTTTTTCTGTCGCGTTCATAGCTGCTTGAATGCGATTGATATCGAATGGCGGTTATTTCTTTTAGCCAATACAGATTTTCTCACGCGGCTTTGTAATCGACGCTATTTCTTTGAGCGAGGTGACCGGCTGGCGACTGAGGCGCGTAAGCATCTAGCGATTATTGATATTGATTATTTTAAACGCATTAATGATGAGTTTGGTCATCATATCGGTGACGATGTGTTGGTTGAGATCGCGCAAATGCTGGCAGACGCTTTCCCGGAGGACACGGTCGCCCGCTTGGGGGGAGAAGAGTTTTGTGTGTTATCACTTGGTGATTTGGCGGTGTTTCAGCAATCGTTAGACACGTACCGCCAATCGGTGGCTGATCGCCCCATACAGGTGTTAGATCAGACGCTGAAAGTTACGGTGAGTATTGGCGTGGACTCGCAAGCTGCTTCTCTTTTACGCCTTTTACACATGGCTGATAAAGCCTTGTATCAGGCAAAAGCGTCTGGTAGAAATCAAATGGTGGTATATCAAGGGTAAATGGCTGCATTGCCTAAAAAATGATACGAAATAACGCATAAAGTGTACGCTCAGTTGTAGGTGTTGCGTCAAATTTCTGCGAGATATGTGTCATTGTTGAGAAATTTGCGCAATTTCTGTCTACACGCACTGAATTGCCCTTACCCTGTATCGCTTCTTGCCCCATTGCGTGTATTGTCGCGCAAAATTAACGTGAAGACGTGGTGCGTTGCAGATGGAATATAAAGTGTTGGTTGTGGAGGATAGTCGACCTTTCAGGCGGTTACTTGAAGCCGAGATACGAAAGGCCGGTTACATCCCATGTATAGCAGACTCAATCGAGCAAGCAGAGAAGATCCTCAACCAAGAGACCGACTTTCTTTGCGCTATCCTCGATTACTGCCTGCCCGACGGGCAGGACGGTGAAATCATCGATGTTTGTTTGTCGCTGAATATAAAAGTGATTGTGCTCACTGCGATGATGGACGCCCGGACTCGGGAGCGTGTGCTAGCCAAAACCGTTATTGATTACATCCCCAAAGATAGTCCTTCGTGCGTGTCGTCCATAGCGCCTTTACTTAACCGCTTGGAAAAGAACCATCAGCACCATGTGTTAGTCGTGGATGATTCACTGACGGCACGCCGTTACGTGCGTAGCTTATTGGAACGGCAATACCTTAATGTCCTCGAAGCACAAAATGGCCAAGAGGCCTTAGCTATGGTGCGGCGTGATAAGCGAATTTCTTTGGTGATTACTGATTACACCATGCCAGAAATGGATGGCGTGAGCGTGGTCAAGGCACTACGCAAGCTGAAGACAGACGGCCAGTTGGCGATTATTGGCTTATCGGGTGAGGAGGATTCCAGCTTAACGGCACGGTTTTTGAAGGCAGGGGCGAATGATTTTTTGGCCAAACCGTTTAACCAAGAGGAGTTTTATTGTCGTTTGCATAGCACATTGAATGCGCTCGATACTGAACGTCGTTTATTTAATATGGCCAACACGGATTATTTAACCCAGGTGTGGAATCGACGTTATTTTTTCGAACACCCCCACACTCGCTCACACAAAGGGCCGCGGAGTTTGGCGCTGATTGACATCGACCATTTTAAAAAGATCAATGATCAATTTGGCCATCATATTGGTGATATTACGCTGATTGAGCTGGCAAAAATGATGAAACGTTATTTTCCAGAAGGCATGGTCGCTCGCTTTGGTGGGGAAGAGTTTTGTATCCTCTACGGCAATGACGAGCTGGGCTTTGTGCGCCGACTTGAGGCGATGCGAGAAGAATTGGAAAAGACCGTTTGGTCACCCTACGACAAGACGTTTTCAATCACCATTAGTATTGGGATGGTCCATGCCGATGCGCATATTGATGAACTTGTTCAGCGTGCCGATTGGTGTTTGTACCAAGCCAAGGCAGGGGGACGAAACCAGCTCAAAACAGATTTAGTATCCTGAAAAAAAAGAGGGCCATTTTGACCCTCTTGCCTGCTAGTGACCATCGTGGTATTGCTCACAGGCCATGAGCGTGTTTTCAATCAAGGTTGCGACAGTCATGGGGCCCACACCACCGGGGACAGGGGTAATATGACTGGCTTTTTCATAAGCGAGATCGTATTCGATGTCGCCAATCAGTTTGCCGTTTTCCATGCGGTTAATGCCCACATCAATCACAATTGCGCCGGGTTTAATCCATTCGCCAGGAATAAACTTAGGCTTACCGACCGCCACCACCAGGACGTCGGCCTGGCGAACATGCCCCTCTAAGTCTTGAGTAAAACGGTGGCACGTTGTAGTTGTGCAGCCAGCCAACAGCAGCTCCAATGTCATCGGGCGACCAACAATATTGGAGGCGCCGACGACCACAGCATGTTTACCACGAAGAGGCACATTGTAGCGGTCTAGGAGGGTAATGATCCCTTTTGGTGTGCAAGAACGCAGCGTTGGCATGCGTTGGCACAGGCGGCCGACATTATAGGGATGAAAGCCGTCGACATCTTTGTCTGGGCGGATGCGCTCCAACACGGACGTGGCATCAATCCCTGCAGGTAAGGGCAGTTGGACGAGAATGCCATCAATGCTGTCATCTGCATTCAAGGTGTCGATGAGTGAGAGTAACTCTTGTTGAGAGCAAGACGTGGGGAGGTCATAGGACCGTGATACAAACCCCACTTCATCGCAAACACGCCGTTTACTGCCAACGTAAACCTGTGACGCAGGATCGTCTCCAACCAGAATTACCGCCAATCCGGGGGCCCTACGTCCCGCTTGCGTGCGAGCAGAGACACGAGCGGCAACCTCTCGGCGCACGGTTTGCGCGATCAGCTTTCCATCAATCAGTTGTGCGGCCATAACTATCCTTCGGCTAAAGCAATGTTGGCAATAGTTTGACAAAAAACGCGCCTAAAAGCTATTGCGCAAACGTTTGCCAATGCACTTTAATGAGGATGAAGGAAAAAATAATAAGCCGTCCATGGCGGCACGATGCTTTGTTAGACGGAAACACGAAAAGAACAGGCTTAGCGCTCTTGCCTCCCTGCGTCGCATCAATGGATAACCAGTAAACGATGTGGTTTTGAGCAACCGCGTCAAGATTTTAGGGAAAAGCGTTGACGACGCCTAACGTCGCTTTATAATCCACGCTGCGTAAAGACAGTGCGCCCTTAGCTCAGTTGGATAGAGCAACGGCCTTCTAAGCCGTGGGTCACAGGTTCGAATCCTGTAGGGCGCGCCATTTTACTTTCTCCCCCGTTTCCTCTCCCAATTGCTCTGAAAATAACCAAACGCGCATAAAACCGTAAAAACTGTGATCTTACGCGGTTGAATTGTGAGATATCACCCCAATTTCGATATTGAAACGCCATCGGTCGCCCCTTGTCTCGACTCAGTTGACGGGTGCCGCTATAATAGCGCGTCTTAATTTTCAGTCTCGGATGAGATAGCTCGATACGCCAATCGCGTGTATCCGGATTCGCAGGGGCTATGACGGATTCATAGCTCAGATGATGCCACCAGTAAAACTGGTAAACATCACTCAGTACCCCTGAGTAAATTTGAGGTTAAATTTATAATGCAAGTTACCGTTGAAACCACCGAAGGCCTTAAGCGCCAAATGACCATCACAGTGCCTGCTGCCAACATCGATGATGCAGTCACTAAAGAGCTACGCAATATCGCTAAGAATCGTCGTTTTGATGGTTTCCGTAAAGGTAAAGTTCCATTGAAGATGGTGTCACGCATGTACGGTGACACAGTACGCCAAGACGTGCTGGGCGAAGTGATGCAGCGTCACTTTATTGAAGCGATGATCCAAGAAAAAGTGAACCCAGCAGGGGCGCCAAGCTTTACACCCGTTGAAAACGAAGCGGGTCAAGATTTGGTCTTTAAAGCTGACTTTGAAGTGTACCCAGAAGTGGAGCTGCAAGGTCTAGACGCGATTAGCGTTGAAAAGCCAAAAGCCGAAGTGCAGGAAAGCGATGTGGATGAAATGCTTGATACGCTACGCAAGCAACAGGCAAGCTGGGTAGAAGCAGACGGTGAAGCGAAAGAGAACAGCCGTGTCACCTTAGACTTTGTGGGTACCATCGACGGTGAAGAGTTTGAAGGCGGTAAAGCTGAAGGCTTCCAACTAGAAATGGGCCAAGGTCGTATGATCCCAGGCTTTGAAGACGGCCTAGTGGGTAAAAAAGCCGGTGAAGAATTCACTATCGATGTGAACTTCCCAGACGACTACCACGCTGAGAACCTAAAAGGTAAAGCAGCACAGTTCGCGATTAAACTGCATACAGTGGAAGAACAAGAGCTGCCTGAGCTGACTGAAGAGTTCGTACAGCGCTTTGGCATTGCTGACGGCAGCGTAGAAGGCCTGAAAGCAGAAGTGCGTAAAAACATGGATCGCGAGCTAAAGCAAGCGATCAAAAACAAGGTAAAAGAGCAGGTACTAGACGGCTTGGTTGAACAAAACCAAATCGATGTACCGTCTGCGCTGATTGAGCAAGAAATTGGCACCTTGCGCCAGCAAGCGGCACAGCGCTTTGGTGGCAACATGGACAGCGCGTCTCAGCTACCCCGTGAGCTATTTGAAGAGCAAGCCAAACGCCGTGTGAGCGTTGGCCTGCTGCTTGGTGAAGTGATCAAGTCGGAAGAGCTTGAAGCGGATGATGAGCGCGTTAAAGCACTGATCGAAGAAATGGCATCGGCGTATGAAGATCCATCAGAAGTTGTCGCTTACTATGAGAAAGACGAAAAGCTGATGGAAAACATGCGTAACGTCGCGCTAGAAGAGCAAGCGATTGATGCACTGCTGGCAAAAGCCACTGTCACCGAAGCTGAAGTCGGCTTTAGTGACTTGATGAACGCTTCGCAGCAAGCTTAATCAAGGTTAAAAAACGTTTGTGTCGCATTGACACTGCGTAAATGGATTTGCTTACAATGGCCCTAATGACTTGTCATTTGGGCCATTTTTTCCATCTACTGAGTCGCTATACGGGCCGCTTAGCCGTTGAGAGTGCGAGACGTTTTAGCCACAAAAAATCTTGTTGGATCATTAAGCTGCGTTCATCGATTTAAGATTTTAGTGACCTGTTACAGCGTTTTGTGCTAAACCTTGGTTAAGGCAAGAGTTATAACGAATTCGATTAGGGATATTACGCTATGAGCCAACAACACAATAATGCCATGCCGCCAATTATGGACGCCCTTGTCCCTATGGTGGTGGAACAAACCTCGCGCGGCGAGCGCTCTTACGATATATACTCTCGCCTGCTTAAAGAACGCATCATCTTCCTCACTGGGCAAGTGGAAGATCAAATGGCAAATTTGATTGTGGCGCAGATGCTGTTCTTAGAGTCAGAGAATCCAGAAAAAGACATTTATTTGTACATCAACTCACCAGGTGGCGTGGTCACGGCGGGGATGGCGATTTATGACACCATGCAGTTTATTAAACCAGATGTGAGCACTCTGTGTACTGGCCAAGCCTGCTCAATGGGGTCGTTCCTGTTGGCAGGGGGAGCGAAAGGCAAACGGTATTGCCTACCGAATTCACGGGTGATGATTCACCAGCCGCTAGGAGGCTTCCAAGGCCAGGCGTCTGACATTGAAATTCATGCCCAAGAAATGATCAAAACTAAGCACCGCCTCAACACCTTGTTAGCTGAGCATACAGGCCAGCCGATGGAAGTGATTGAGCGTGACACCGACCGTGATAACTTCATGGCGGCGCAAGAAGCGGTGGACTATGGCTTGGTTGACGCCGTATTAAGTCAACGAGACTAAACCCAACATGCCTTAGGGCGTTGAAATCAAGCAAGCTGCGTGAACAAGTGCAAAGCTTGTCAGTGGTTGGGTCGGAAAAAGTGGCCGATTTGTTGTAAACTCAACATAAGGCAACGACGGGCAAATGCCCCAAAGAGGTTAGCGAATGACAGACAAGCGAAAAGACGGTGGAAGCGGAAAGCTGCTTTACTGCTCATTCTGTGGTAAGAGCCAACACGAAGTTCGTAAGTTAATTGCCGGGCCATCGGTCTACATATGTGATGAGTGTGTTGACCTGTGTAATGACATTATCCGCGAAGAAATCAAAGAAGTGATGCCGAAGCGCGAGGGAGATACCTTGCCCGCGCCGAGTGAAATTCGTGCACACCTTGACGATTATGTCATTGGTCAAGAGCAAGCGAAAAAAGTGCTCTCGGTTGCAGTATACAACCACTACAAACGCTTGCGAAACGGTGACAAAAGCGCAGATGGCGTGGAGCTGGGCAAGAGTAACATCTTGCTGATCGGCCCTACCGGTAGTGGTAAAACACTGCTGGCCGAAACGCTTGCGCGCTTTTTGGATGTGCCATTTACCATGGCAGACGCCACCACATTGACCGAGGCCGGTTATGTGGGTGAAGACGTAGAAAACATTATCCAGAAGCTGTTGCAAAAGTGCGATTACGATGTCGCCAAAGCGGAGCGTGGAATCGTCTATATCGATGAGATTGACAAGGTCTCTCGGAAATCCGACAACCCATCTATTACCCGAGACGTTTCTGGGGAAGGGGTGCAACAGGCACTGCTTAAATTGGTAGAAGGAACAGTCGCCTCGATTCCTCCTCAGGGAGGACGTAAGCATCCACAGCAGGAATTTTTGCAAGTAGACACGTCGAAAATCCTGTTTATCTGTGGCGGTGCGTTTGCGGGCCTCGATAAAGTGGTGGAGCAACGTGTCGACACAGGCTCTGGCATTGGCTTTGGTGCACAGGTCAAAGGTGCCACGGATCGTTCAGCCGACGAGTTCTTTGGCAAAGTTGAACCTGAAGACATGGTGAAATACGGTCTGATCCCTGAATTTATCGGGCGTCTGCCCGTCACCGCGGTGTTGAGAGAGCTCGATGAAGACGCCTTGGTGCAAATTCTACGTGAACCTAAGAACGCACTCACGAAGCAGTATGGTGCCTTGCTTGAGCTAGACGGTGTCGAGCTTGAGTTCCGGGACGACGCACTGCGTGCTATCGCTAAAAAAGCGATGGAGCGTAAAACAGGTGCACGTGGCCTGCGCTCGATTGTCGAAGCTGTGTTGTTGGATACCATGTACGACTTACCGTCAATGAAAGACGTGAGCAAAGTGGTGATTGACGATTCAGTGATCCGAGGTGAATCTGCACCTCTACTGATGTATGAACACACGGATAACCAAGCGGCGGGTGGCGAATAATATCGTTACATAAGGTTATCAGTGATATAGAAAAAGGGAGTGACAACTCCCTTTTTTATTTTCTGACGGTTGAGCCGTTGAAACCTGTCCAACAGACCCCATATACTCATAATCAGATTGAACGGAAGAGAGAAGCATATGAACTTGGAGCGTTCCGAGCGCATTGACATTCCGGTGCTGCCACTTCGGGATGTGGTGGTTTATCCTCACATGGTGATCCCGCTTTTTGTGGGAAGGGAAAAGTCGATACGCTGCCTTGAAGCGGCGATGGACAACGACAAACAGATTCTACTGGTTGCGCAAAAAGATGCCGCCACTGATGATCCAAGTATCTCAGATTTATACACCGTTGGTACGGTGGCAACCATTCTCCAGCTTCTTAAACTTCCAGATGGCACGGTGAAAGTGCTGGTTGAAGGGATGCAGCGTGCGCGCATCGAGCAGTTTAGTGAAGATGATTTCTTCACTGCGCAGGCCGAGTATTTGACCACGCCAAGCTTGGATGAGCGTGAGCAAGAAGTGTTGGTTCGCACGGCGATCAGCCAGTTTGAAGGCTTTATCAAGCTCAACAAGAAGATCCCGCCAGAAGTACTGACATCCTTAAATGGTATTGAAGAGGCGGCGCGTCTCGCTGATACCATTGCTGCCCATATGCCGCTTAAGCTTGAAGACAAGCAAAATGTGTTGGAAATCGTTGATATTTCCGAGCGTCTTGAATACCTGATGACCATGATGGAGTCTGAGATTGACTTGCTTCAGGTTGAGAAGCGCATTCGTGGCCGCGTTAAAAAGCAAATGGAAAAGAGCCAGCGCGAGTACTATCTCAATGAGCAAATGAAAGCCATTCAGAAAGAGCTGGGTGAGCTGGATGATGCGCCGGATGAGTTTGAAGCGCTGAAGCAAAAAATCGAAGAGTCAAAAATGCCGCAGGAGGCACGGGAAAAAACCGAGCAAGAACTGCAAAAGCTGAAAATGATGTCTCCGATGTCAGCGGAAGCGACTGTGGTACGTAGCTATATCGATTGGATGATTAGTGTGCCATGGGCGAAGCGCTCAAAAGTGAAGAAAAACTTAGCCCGGGCGGAAGAAGTATTGAACGCTGATCACTACGGGCTTGAGCGTGTCAAAGACCGCATCTTGGAATACCTCGCGGTACAGAACCGGATGAAGAAGCTGAAAGGCCCGATTCTTTGCTTAGTGGGACCGCCAGGGGTGGGTAAAACCTCGCTAGGGCAGTCTATTGCGCGTGCCACCGGGCGTAAATATACCCGTATGGCCTTGGGTGGCGTGCGTGATGAAGCGGAAATCCGTGGTCATCGCCGGACCTACATCGGCTCATTACCCGGCAAGCTTATCCAGAAGATGTCCAAAGTGGGCGTCCGTAACCCGCTGTTCCTACTCGATGAAATCGATAAAGTATCGTCTGACATGCGCGGCGATCCATCATCAGCGTTACTTGAAGTGCTCGATCCTGAGCAAAACAACGCGTTTAACGACCATTATCTAGAGGTCGACTATGATCTCTCGGATGTGATGTTCGTGGCGACGTCTAACTCGATGAATATCCCCGGCCCGCTGCTGGATCGGATGGAAGTGATCCGGCTTTCAGGTTACACCGAGGATGAGAAGCTCAACATTGCTAAACAGCATTTGATTGACAAGCAAGTGGCGCGCAATGGCTTGAAAGCGCATGAGATCACCATTGAAGACTCGGCAATCATCGGCATTATTCGTTACTACACACGCGAAGCGGGCGTACGTAGCCTTGAGCGAGAGATTTCTAAGCTATGCCGCAAGACGGTAAAAGAAATCCTGCTTAATAGCGAACTTAAGCAAGTGACGGTGACGGATGAGAACTTGCCAGATTACTTAGGCGTCCGCCGCTTTGATTACGGTAAAGCGGATGAGCAAAATCGCGTGGGTCAAGTAACTGGGCTTGCTTGGACTGAAGTGGGTGGCGACTTGCTCACTATCGAGACGGAAGCGATGCCAGGTAAAGGCAAACTGACGCACACAGGCTCGCTGGGCGATGTGATGCAAGAGTCGGTGCAAGCGGCGATGACCGTGGTGCGTAGCCGTGCTGACAAACTGGGTATCAATAGCGACTTTTACGAGAAGCGTGATATTCATGTCCACGTCCCTGAAGGCGCTACCCCGAAAGACGGACCGAGCGCAGGTATCGCGATGTGTACCGCGTTAGTTTCAAGCTTAACCGGCAACTCCGTGCGTTCCGATGTGGCAATGACCGGCGAGATCACCTTACGTGGTGAAGTGCTCCCGATTGGTGGCTTGAAAGAAAAACTATTGGCTGCGCGTCGTGGGGGTATCAAAACCGTTGTCATTCCAAAAGAGAACGAGCGCGATCTGGAGGACATTCCTGCTAACGTCAAAGAGGATTTATCTATCCATCCAGTGCGCTGGATTGATGAGGTTTTAACCATTGCGTTAGAGAATAACCCACTCGGTATTGAGTTGGTTAACGCCGAAAAGAGTGACATGCAGCAAAATTAAGCAACGTAAAACGCTGACAGGCAGTAAAAGGCTTGTCAGCGTTTTTTTTGCTCGCTAACGTTGCTCTGACGCATTGCCTGCATGGGGCGGGCAAGCGCGCTTTCAACGTCTTTCGTCGACAAAGCGTCTGTTATTGAACACCGCAACATTGATAGGTTTGCGGAGATGTAATCTAAGGGGATGAAAAAGTGAATAAGTCGGAACTGATTGATCATATTGCAGAAGGTGCGGATATTTCTAAGGCCTCAGCAAACCGTGCATTGGATGCCTTCGTCGAGGCGGTGTCTGACACATTGAAGTCAGGCGACCAAGTCGCGCTAGTGGGCTTTGGCACCTTCTCTGTACGCGAACGTGCCGCACGCAAGGGCCGTAACCCGCAGACTGGCGCTGAAATTGATATCGCAGCGGCCAAAGTACCTGGCTTTAAAGCGGGTAAAGCGTTAAAAGACGCCGTTAACGAGTAATAATCACGTGACTCGCTGCCGAATTATTCGCGTTTGACGGGGCGTTGGAGCTGCAAAGCCACTAACAACCGCGTATAATTCTGCACACAAGAGCGTAAAGGCGCATCACATGATGCGCCTTTTTAGTTGAAAACCAACCAGCCCAAACCAGTTGGAGTACCGGCCAGTTATGATGGAACGTATACGCGAAGGCACCAATAGTCTTGCGGTGAAGATCATTTTAAGCCTTATTATCTTTTCCTTTGCTTTTGCCGGTGTCGGCAGCTATCTGGCAGGCGGTTCCAACCCGCCCGCTGCAACCGTCGGCGATAAAGAAATCAGCCGTGCAGAGCTCGATCGAGCTTATCAAAACGAACGTGCTCGTATGCAGCAACAGGCGGGAGAGCAGTTTAATCAACTGCTGGGTAACCCAGAGTATGTGAAGCGTTTTCGTCAAAACATCTTAGATCGAATGATCAATGACTTGCTGTTAGAGCAGGCAGCCAGCGACCTTGGCCTGCGTGTGAGTGATGCACAAGTCAAAGCCGCGATCCGTGCGATGCCACAGTTCCGTCAAGGCGGGCAGTTTAATAACGACCGCTACCAGGCCGCTCTGCGGCAAACGGGCATGAGTGCCGATGAGTTTGCCAATTACATGCGTACGGATTTAATGCGTCAGCAACTGGTAAATGGCTTACAAAGTTCGGGGTTTGTGTTACCGAGTGAGCTGGAAAGCCTGTATCGCCTAGAAGCACAGAGTCGGCAAGTGCGCACCATCACGCTCCCGGTGGATGATTTTGCGGAGCAGGTAACGCTCACGGACGATGAGCTAGAAGCATACTATCAATCTCACCGAGACGATTATATCCAGCCTCGCATGGTCAAAGTCGCTTATGTAGAGCTAACGGGAGAGGGGCTGGCTAATGAGGTTCAGATCTCGGATGACGCAATCGCGACCTATTACCAAGAGAACCAGTCTCAGTATGGCTCACAAGAACGTCGTAAAGTCAGCCACATCCTAATTGAAGGAACAGGTGATGAGGCCAAAGCCAAAGCCCAGCAAGCGTTAGAGCGTCTGAATCAAGGCGACGCATTTGCCGCGCTGGCAAAGGAAGTGTCTGATGACACCTTCAGTGCTGAGCAGGGTGGGTCACTGGATTGGATTGAACCTGGTGTGATGGATCCGGCGTTCGAGAAAGCGGCGTATGCGTTGTCAGAGAAAGGCGATATCTCTGGGCTGGTTCAATCTGACTTTGGTTATCATATTATCCGTTTAGATGATATTGATCCGGCGGATGTCACTCCGCTTGCAGAGGTAAAAGACGATATTCGTAGCGAATTGCAACAAGCGCGTGCGGCGGATCGTTTCTACGCGCAGTCTACCACACTGGCGGAAGTCGCGTTTGAAGAAGCGAACGGTTTGGAGCCTGCGGCTGACGCGGTGAATGGCAAGGTGCAGTATACTGATTACTTTGCGTTAGACGCGGCGACTGGCTTGATGGCTCGCCCTCAAATCCAGCAAGCGCTTGACAGCTATGATGTTCGTGAAAACGGGCTCAACTCAGAGTTGATTGAATTGTCTGGTGAGCATGCCATTGTCGTGCGTCTTGATGATGTGAAGCCGGAAAAGCAGCTCAGCTTTGCTGACGTGAAAGAGCAAGTTCGCGAAACGCTTGCTGCCGAGAAAGGGCAAGAGCAGGCGAAAGAAACGGCTGGAGACTTGATTGCCCAGCTCGAAGAAAGCGGTGAGTTAACGGAAAGCGATTACACCTTTAGCGCACCGATGACACTTAACCGTGTGTCGCAACAACAAGCCGTCGCGGAACTGGCGTTTTCTCTGCCACAGCCTGAATCAGAGACGGCGAGTTATGGCGTCACACAAAACCGCCAAGGTGACGTCGTGGTTGTCGCACTGGACAAGGTGGTGACCCCTGAGGTGCCGGCTATCAGCCCGCAAAGTCAAATGGCGGCGCGTGTTCAACGCGCGATGAGTAATACGTCATTGTCTGCGACCTTACAAGCATTGCGTGAAGACGTCGATGTGACTTACGCGGAGTCAGATGCACAATAAGTGAGACGGCGACGAGAGAGTGAGATCTCTCGCATCCCATTCGCTTAAGCAATAGAAACGGCGCTAGGATTTTGTCCTGCGTCGTTTTTCTTTTATCACTGACATGCAAATAGGCGTGCGCGGACTTAGGGTAAGGTTGACATTTTTACAAGGAGTCAACCATGAAACACCTTTTATCCTGTCTGTTCTTTGCCCTTGCGTTGGTGACGGCGCCGGTGAGTTGGAGTGCTGATGAAAACGCCGCTCAAGCGACTGAGCAAGTTGAGCGTCTTTCCGTTAACATCAATACGGCGAGTGAGCAGCAGTTATCAGATCAACTCAAGGGGATTGGTCCGGCGAAGGCTAAGGCCATTATTGAGTATCGCCAAGCCCACGGTGAATTTAGCTCGCCAGACGCACTGATGGAGGTCAAAGGCATTGGTCCCTCAACATTGGATAAAAACCGAGACCTCATAAAGGTGTAACCATACTCGCGCAAAGTGGTGTTTGCCGCTTTGCGCGAATAATACTTGTGTCTGCTGGCTTGAATGCACACAATGACAGCGATGTGTAGCATGGTAGCAGGATGCGATGACTCAAAAACAAAGCCACTTTTTTGCCCACCTTGCGCGAATGAAGCTGATTTATCGTTGGCCTCTGATGCGCAATGTTTCCGCCGAAAATATCTCTGAACATAGCTTACAAGTTGCCTTTGTGGCGCATGCGCTAGCGTTAATCAATAACAAACGCTTTAATGGCCACTATCAACCCGAGCGTGTTGCGGTATTGGCGATGTTCCATGATTGCAGCGAAGTGATCACCGGTGACTTGCCTACCCCAGTCAAGTACTTCAACCCTTCGATTGCGGGGGAGTATAAAAAAATAGAGAAAATGGCTGAGAAAAAGCTTATCGCGATGTTGCCGCCTGAGTTGCAAGAGGAATATAGCGGGCTGATAGACTCAGATCACATTGCGCCGGATGATTACCAGCTGGTTAAACAAGCCGACACCTTATGTGCGTATTTAAAGTGCCTAGAAGAAATTGCTGCGGGGAACCATGAGTTTGAGCAAGCGAAGAAGCGGCTGGAAGCCTCGTTAGAAAAAAGGCGCTCCCCGGCGAGCGATTACTTTATGGCTACCTTTGTGGATAGTTTTACACTCTCGTTGGATGAGATCAGTGATGATGGATTTTGACCTGTCTGACGCCTGGCAAACTCGCCAGATGGCGAATGAGAAAAAAAAGCGCCGTCATGATAAGCGCACGGCGTACCAACGCGATCGTGCGCGGATTCTGCACTCAGCGGCCTTTCGACGCTTGCAAGCTAAAACCCAGGTGCTCGGTGCCGAGCACAGCGACTTTTATCGGACTCGGTTAACCCATTCACTTGAGGTCTCGCAAATTGGTACCGGTATTGTCGCGCAGCTCAAAGAGAAACAACCCGCATTTCGCCCTCTGCTGCCATCGACGGGTTTGATGGAAAGCCTCTGTTTGGCGCACGATATCGGCCATCCGCCTTATGGTCATGGCGGTGAAATCGCACTGAATTACATGATGCGCGATGACGGTGGTTTTGAGGGCAATGCGCAAACTTTTCGCATTGTTACGCTGCTTGAGCCCTATACACAAGCTCACGGGATGAACTTGGCGCGTCGCACCTTACTGGGAGTGATGAAGTACCCAGCGTTGATCAGTGCCGCTCACAATGGCAATCAGCCTGCTCCGGTTAATGACTTTCGCCATCTTAAAGCGCGGGAGTGGCAACCTGCTAAGGGCATTTATGATGATGATAAAGCGCGGCGAGATTGGGTGCTTGCGCCGCTTAATGAAGCGGATCGCGCGTTATTTTTAACGTTTCGTGATCACACGGCCGCCGACCAACACCGCAAAACACGCTATAAATCTCTCGATTGCTCTATTATGGAGCTGGCCGATGACATCGCTTATGGCGTCCATGACTTGGAAGATGCCATCGTGATGGGCTTGGTGACCCGAGAGCAATGGCAAGAGGCGGTCGCCAGTCATTTGGCAGAATGCGGTGACCCTTGGCTAGAGGCCAACATTGGCGAGTTGAGCGAGCAAATGTTTGGCCCACCGTACGAGCGTAAAGATGCCATTGGTGCCTTGGTGAATACCTTATTGACCTCGGTGGAAGTGGCGCCGAGCAATCAAGATGGCACCCACAGTTTCACCTCGCCGCTATTGGCGTGGAATGCCTATTTGACTGAGGTCATGGCCGGTGTTTTGGAGGTGCTAAAGCGCTTTGTCAGTGAGTTTGTGGTTAAACAGCCAGAGCTTCAGGTGGTGGAGTACAAAGGCCAGCAGTTGGTGATGGAGCTGTTTGATGCCTTTGCGTCTGATCCCGAGCGTTTGTTGCCAACCGACTATCGACGCGATTGGCTGGCCGCCAGAGAGCGGGGAGAGTCAGGGATGCGGGTGATTGCTGATTACCTGTCGTCGATGACTGATAGCTTTGCGCAAAAGCTTCACAGCACCATGTTCACTGCCGCCAGCAATGGCCCGCTATACGCGATTCGTTAGCCATGGGCAGAGCGAAAAGGTTGATGGTTTAGCCCCACGTGCAAGACAACAAGCACCTTGCGTGCTCAGTCGCGGCGTTTATTCGCATTGGGTAGAAAAGCGAGTTGGCGTGCAATCATGGTGTCGAAGCTATCGAGCAAAGGCTGGTAGCGTTTGGCATTATCCTCCAACTGACTCAGCGCTATGTAGCTGGCCTCGAGCGTGGAAAGCGCCCCTGGCTTTCGACTTTTACGAATCTGATAGTGGCTGGGCATCTTTGCGGCAATACTGACACTCGGAAGTGCCTGTAAATTGGTCGACAACTGATACATTTTATAGGCTTTCTTCCAGGTCCCATCCAGTAGAATAATCCCTTGTTTGGCACTCGCCCCTTCGGCCATCATCTCACTGAGTGGCAGTGCGTTTTCACCGGGGTAGAGCACGACATAATTGATGTCTGGATCCGCCAACAACCCATTCAGTTGGGGATGCTGGCTAAAATCTTCTCCGACTAAGGTAACGCAATGTTGTAGCGAAAGGCTCAGTAGGCAGGCACTATTCTTTGGGTGCGAGACTTCATCAGGGTGCTGAAGCAGGATCACGGGATTGGGGTTATCAATCTTGGTAATGGCATCGCAAATGCAAATGGCGTGGGCTTTATGGCAGCGAGAGCAGTATCGAGACATACGAATCAGGGCGCTATAAATGGAATATGGCGATCAATAACATAACGCAAGCCGTGTCGCACGTACTTGCGTTATCAATGGCTTCGCGTGATCAGGCTTTTTGGCTGTACCCGCTCAGAAAGCGTTCAAAGCGACTGATCGCCATCTCCAAGTCATCCACACGGGGGAGAGTTACAAGCCGGAAATGATCGGGTTGATGCCAATTAAACCCCGTACCATGCACCATAAGCACTTTCTCTTGGAGTAAAAAGTCGAGCATCAACTTTTCATCGTTATGGATGTTATACCGCTTGGTGTCGATTTTCGGGAAGAGATAGAGCGCACCTTTCGGCTTTTTACAGCTCACCCCAGGAATTTGGTTGATAAGCTCGTAGGCTTTGTCGCGCTGCTCCAGCAATCGACCGCCGGGTAAGATAAGCTCATTAATGCTCTGGTATCCCCCCAACGCGGTTTGAATCGCATGTTGCATGGGCACATTGGCACAAAGCCGCATTGATGCCAGCATTTCAAGGCCTTCTATGTAACCGCGTGCGTGTTGTTTGGGGCCGGTTACCAGCATCCAACCAGCGCGAAAGCCGCAAACCCGGTACGCTTTGGATAAACCGTTGAAGGTCAGGCACAGTACATCCGGCGCCAAGGTGGCGATGGAGTAATGTTGCGCGCCATCATAGAGAATTTTATCGTAGATTTCGTCGGCAAAAATGATCAGGTTATGCTGGCGCGCGATCTCCACCACTTGCAATAAAAAGTCGCGGCTATAGACCGCCCCTGTCGGATTATTGGGATTAATCAGGACAATCCCCCGGGTGTTGGGCGTGATTTTACGTTTGATATCCTCTAAGTCTGGATACCAGTCCGACTCCTCATCGCAAAGGTAATGGACAGGCTTGCCCCCTGATAAAGACGCTGCTGCCGTCCATAGTGGATAGTCGGGTGAGGGCACCAGTAACTCGTCGCCATTGTTAAGCAGCGCTTGCATGGCCATCACGATAAGCTCGGAGGCGCCGTTGCCCAAATAGACGTCTTCCACGTCTAAGTCCATCAAGCCGCGTTTTTGGTAGTGCTGTACCACCGCTTTACGGGCGGAATAGAGCCCTTTTGAATCGCAATATCCTTGCGAGGTCGGAAGATTGCGGATCACATCCACCAAGATTTCATCAGGGGCATCAAAGCCAAACGGAGCGGGGTTACCGATATTCAGCTTAAGAATGCGGTGTCCCTCTTCTTCGAGGCGTTTCGCTTCTTTCATGACTGGACCGCGAATGTCGTAGCAGACATCATCCAGCTTGGCGGACATTCCAATGGTTTGCATTAACGTTCCTGTAAATAAAGAGGTGAAAATTGTTATTAGGCTTTTTTGATAACTTACACTATTTGTTTGCCAATTCGAAAGACTTAGGCGGATAAAGTTTTACTGCCACCAATGGAACAAAAAAATCGACCAAGTTTGACAGATAACTGATCTAGCGCATATTTGTAAAAGACGCTCACAGGTAGACTGACAAGCAAGAATAACGTGCTACATAAAAAGAGTACGGATTGACTTGCAAAGAGCACTGCCGCTTAGGCGGTTGGAGGATGTCGTGACTACCTTGATTCAAGCGGCTAATCATTTACAAAGCCAAGTAGCGATCAGTCAAGCGCCTGTTCAACTGACCATGGCGTTTACTTGGCCAGGTGATTTATCGCCCGTTGCTTGGTTGGATGCACAGCCTGTTTACCCGAAAACCTACTGGCAATCACGCGATGGTCGTGAAGAGGTATTGGTACTGGGCGCTGGCCGCCAGTTTTCTCAGTTGTCAGCGGCTCAAGCCAGTCTGTTGCCTGACCAGCGCATTTGGGGCTGTGTGGCCTTTGATGATGCGCCCGGTTATGGGGATTTTTTCTTACCGGTGGTGGAGCTAATTAGGCGCGATCAACAGTGGCATCTGAGCGTTAACCTCACTGAAGCGTGCGACAGTCAAGCTTTATTGAATCAGATCATTTGGCAAGGCCGTCCTTTGGCGGCACAGCATGCCGTCGTCCGTGAGGAAACACATACGCCCAGCCGCGCTCAATGGTGTCAATCTGTCCGTTGTGCGTTGACACACATGGAGCAGACCGCACTACAAAAAGTGGTGCTGGCGCGTCAAACGCGTCTCTCGCTCAATGCACCGATCAGTGCCGGCCAGCTGTTACAGCATAGCCAACAGCACAATGTCGAGAGTTTTCACTTCCTTTTTGCAACCGGCCCTGATGACGCTTTTGTTGGCTCAACCCCAGAGCGGCTATACCGCCGCCGCGATTGTCGTGTGACCACAGAAGCGGTGGCAGGGACAGTTCGTCGTGGCGCAAGCTTTAGTGAAGATCACCATCTTGGCGAGTGGCTATTAAGTGATACGAAAAACGTGCACGAGAATCAGCTGGTGGTGGACGATATTTTCGCCGGACTACGCCGTCATGCCTTAACCATCACGGTTGACCCTGAGCCGCATCTGATTGTGCTTCGCCATCTTCAGCATTTACGTCGTCGTATCAGCGCCATCATCGGGCCTGGTGTTGATGATGCTGTGTTGCTCAGTGCCTTACAGCCCACCGCCGCGGTGGCCGGGTTGCCGCGTGAAAACGCGCGCACCTTTTTAGCCGAGCAAGGCATCGCACGTGGCCGTTATAGCGGTGCAGTCGGTTATCTGTCTCAGCGTGAAAGCCAGTTTTGTGTGGCGATACGCAGTGCCCAAGTGACCGAGAATACCGTGGACTTATATGCCGGCGCCGGGATTGTCCCTGGGTCGGATCCGGACGCTGAGTGGGAGGAGTTGGACAATAAGCTCACGACTCTCCGTCAGTGTTTGCCTGCTTGCACGATGCCGGAAAAAGACGCCATCAGACTCGGAGCCTGCTAATGTCGCTTTCTCTCACACACACTTGGGCAGAGGTGATGATAGAAGAGCTATCGCGCCTAGGCGTTAGGCATATTTGCATCGCGCCCGGTTCACGTTCCACACCCTTGACGTTGGCCGCGGTGAAACAAAGTCAACACCCCCAACGTCCGGTGACGATCCACCGTCATTTTGATGAGCGCGGGCTGGGTTACCTTGCCCTTGGCTTGGCAAAGAGTGCCCGTGAGCCTGTCGCGGTGATTGTGACCTCAGGCACCGCGGTGGCAAACTTGTTGCCTGCCGTGGTGGAAAGTGGCTTAACCGGTGAACCGTTAGTGATTCTTTCTGCTGACCGCCCATTTGAATTAATCGATTGTGGCGCCAACCAAGCGATTACCCAATCAGGCCTGTTTTCGTCCCATGTGACCGCGGAATTGGCGCTTCCGGCACCGACCGCTGAGATCCCTTTGCCGGCACTACTCACCAGAGTGGATCAGCTACTTGCACGTCAGGCTGAGCAAGGGGGGAGCGTCCATATTAACTGTCCGTTTCGTGAGCCTTTTTATGGCGAACGCGATGAAACAGAGGAGAAAAAGCTTCGCGAGTCTGTTGCCCACTGGTGGCAAAGCGGCCAGCGTTATACCCGCCACCATCAAGCTCGCTGTTCTGCGATGCCTGAATGGCCGCCTTGGTGGACGCCAGCTGATGGAGGACCACGAACGGTAATTGTACTTGGTGCCGTGCCAGAGGGGCTGTCCGAGGCCGTGGAGCGGTTAGCGAGTGCGCTTCATGCCATTATCTTGGCCGATCCGCAGTCAGGGGTGGCGAGCAGCGCGCCAGGCTACGATCTCTGGCTTAACCACCCCGATCTTTTCCAGCAATTGAACCAAGCCCAATGGGTGATTCAGCTCGGTGGGCGGTTGGTGTCTAAACGCCTGGGCCAATGGCTGGCGCAAACGCAAGCTCACTACTGGCTGATCAGCGAACACACGCAAGCGCTTGATCCTAACCATCAGTCTTTAGAGCAATTTGTTGTGCCGCCCCCTCATTGGTCGTTTTGGCTCCAGGCGTTGGCAGAGTCAGTGACTAACACTGACTCGGCACCTGGAGAGGGTATTGATAGCGTCAAGACATGGCAGCAGACGTTGATACGAGAAGCCAAGCATCAGATGCAGCAGGCTGCCACAACCTTGTCCCACACGGTATTATCGGAACATAGCGTGTTTCAACAGCTCCCCGCTTTACTTCCCAAGTGGGCAGATATTTTTATCGGTAATAGCCTAGCGATCCGCTTAGCCGATATATGGTCTGATCTTTCCGGCCATCGGGTGTTTGCTAATCGCGGCGCGTCTGGCATTGATGGTTTACTGGCCTGTGCCGCTGGGGTGCAGCGATACCGCGCTCAACCTATGTTAGTGGTGTTGGGTGATACTAGTGCCCTTTACGATCTTAATAGTTTTGCATTATGGCGAGAGACATCCGCGCCAGCCGCCATCCTTATCTTGAATAACAATGGCGGTGGTATTTTTGATGCGCTGCCGGTTGATCAAACCCTGTGTGATACCTACTACCGGATGCCACATGACCTCGGGTTTGAACATATCGCGGCGCAATTCTCTTTGGGTTTCCATCAACCCGCGACCCCAGCTGATCTCGTGGTAAGCATGAATCAGGCGCTCACTACCCCTGGTGCTGATGTGATTGAGGTGGTGACGCCAGCCGGAGAAGCCGGGCAGGTGCTTAGCGAGTGCTTAGCTGCCATGGCCGCAAGGGGGACATATGCTTAGTTACCAGCAAGGCGGCGATCGGCATGGAAAGAAAGTGGTGTTTCTCCATGGGTTTTTAGGTAGCGGAGCAGACTGGCGCACGGTGACCGATAAAATGCACCATTGTCATTGGCTGTGTATCGATCTGCCCGGTCATGGTGGCAGCTTGAGCTGTCAAGCCGTTGACTTTACCACGACTGTTTCAGCAATACGGCAAACGTGCCATCAGGTATGGGGGCACCAAAGAGCATGCTTGGTGGGATACTCGCTCGGCGCGCGTCTTGCTATGCATCTTGTCTGCACTCAACCTAGTCTCTGGCACGCAGTCTTCTTGGAAGCGGGTCATCCTGGGTTGACGGACAGCCACCAACGGCGCAAGCGGCTGGTACAGGATAGCCAGTGGGCGGAACGCTTCGCGCATCAAGCCATCGATGGGGTATTGGCTGAATGGTATCGACAACCGGTTTTTCATTCACTGACCGATGGGCAGCGGGCCGACCTTATCGCGGCGCGTCGTGATAATCATGGCCCTGCTGTGGCGAAAATGCTGATGGCGACCTCCTTGGGTCGCCAGGCGAATTTACGCGCGGGGTTGGGTGAAGCCTTTCGACAAGGCGTCGTCATTGACTACCTTTGTGGAGAGCACGACAACAAATTTACCTCACTTGCACACTCACTATGGCAACACACAGGGATCCCCGCCACGCCGATAGAAGGTGCGGGGCACAACAGCCATGTTGAAAACCCAGATAGGTTTGTGCAGGTACTGACGCAAAGTCACGCACTCGCTTGACTTTTTATCTTTATGACGGGCCTTGTCCCAAGCAACCGAGAAAAGGGAGACACTATGGCTGTCACGCCAGGGATCACCGAACAAGAGCTTTACGCGCCGATTGAGTGGGTACCCACCGAGCATACGTTTAGCGATATCCTGTACCATAAATCTGCCGACGGCATCGCTCGGATCACGATTAACCGCCCGCAGGTGCGCAATGCATTCCGGCCGCAAACGGTAAAAGAAATGATGCAAGCCTTGGCTGATGCGCGCTATGACAGCCGAGTGGGCGTGATTATTCTCACCGGGTTGGGAGAGAAGGCGTTTTGCTCTGGCGGCGATCAGTCCGTGCGGGGTGACTACGGCGGTTATCAAGATGATGAAGGCACGCATCATTTGAATGTGTTGGACTTTCAGCGTCAGATCCGCACCTGTCCTAAACCCGTCATCGCCGCTGTTGCAGGCTATGCCGTCGGCGGTGGCCATGTGCTGCATATGATGTGCGATCTAACCATCGCCGCTGATAACGCCCAATTTGGCCAAACAGGTCCCAAGGTCGGCAGCTTTGACGGCGGCTGGGGAGCCTCTTATATGGCGCGGATTGTGGGCCAGAAAAAAGCCCGTGAAATCTGGTTCTTGTGCCGTTTCTACAATGCGCAAGAAGCCGTAGACATGGGATTAGTGAACACAGTCGTGCCACTGGATGAGCTTGAGCGAGAGACAGTGCGTTGGTGCCGGGAAGTGCTCCAACACAGTCCCATGGCGCTGCGCTGCTTAAAAGCGGCGTTGAATGCAGACTGCGATGGGCAGGCGGGGCTGCAAGAACTCGCCGGTAACGCCACCATGATGTTTTACATGACCGATGAAGGGCAAGAAGGGCGCAATGCCTTTAATGAAAAACGCCGCCCTGAATTTGATCGTTTCCCACGTAATCCATAGAGGTCACTATGAGACAGGCACGGATCTATCACTACACCTTGCCAGTCAATGCCGGTTTATTTGTCCGTGATCAGCCGTTAACGGAGCGAGAGGGCTTGGTGGTTGAATTAAGCGAGGGGGCACAACGTGGCTGGGGAGAAATTGCGCCATTACCCGGCTTTAGCCAAGAAACCTTCGCCGAGGCACGTCATGCGTTAATTGCTGCCACCGCGGTTTGGTGTGATCATCGTAATATTGCCATGCCACAACTGCCGCCTTCGGTGGCATGGGGATTAAGCATTGCGCAAGCCGAGTTAGATAAATATTTGCCCACTCAGTCAGGGTTTCGTCATGTGCCTGTGTGCACAGGGGATCCGGATGCGCTGTTAATGACGCTGGGACAACAACCGGCGGGTCAGCCTTATGAGGCAAAAATCAAAGTGGGGGACTATGAGGTCGCCCGCGATCGGTTAATGATCGCGACCTTGTTAGAGGCATTACCGGACTTGAGGTTGCGTCTTGATGCGAATCGTCGCTGGCAGCCCGAGCAACTTGCCAGTTTTTGGAATGGCCTGAGTGAAGCACACCAAGCGCGAATTAACTGGATTGAAGAGCCTTGCCCCGATCCTCACCAGTCGCTCGTCCAAGCGCAGGCCTTAGGCTTTCCTTTGGCGTGGGACGAAAGCTTAACAGAGAGTCGCGACAGTGCGTTGCTTGAACACGATTTGGCATCTGCCTGGGTGATTAAGCCCAGCTTGCTCGGCGATCTGGCCACCATTGAACAATGGGTGAGCCGAGCGCACGCGCAAGGGAAAACAGCGGTGATTAGCTCGGCATTGGAGACCAGTTTGGGCTTAACCCAATTATCTCGGTTGGCAAATTGGTTAACCCCGGGTACTGTGCCAGGACTCGATACATTGGGGATTTATCAGCATCAACTCGATCGCACCTGGCCAGGGGCATCGCAGCCCTTGATCCCACTCCACGATCAACCACTCGTGTGGATAAACACCTTGTGAGTGAGGGCATGTTTGGGTTTGATACGTGGCCATGGCGGCAGTGGGCGGCCATGGCACCGAACGCGAAAGCGATTGATGGCGATACGCCACTCACATGGGGTGAACTCGCCGCTCTCGTGGATGGCCAGCAAGCGCGACTGGGTGAGGCGCCCATTGTGGTACTCGACAGCGCATTGTCGCAAAGGGCGCTGATCGTGGGGATGCTCGCGGCATGGCAGGCAGGAAAAAAAACGCTAGTATTGAATCAAGCTTTAAGTGACGAGGTGCAAGCCACAGTGCTGAGTCAACTTGGTGTCTATCAATTTTTGCCTGACCGCTCGCGTGAACCGGATGTCAATGTGCTGCCAACGATGAGCCATTGGCAACCCGATCAGCCTTTGACGTTAACTTTAACCTCGGGGTCAACCGGTACGCCTAAGGTGATTGCTCACGCGGCTCATCAGCACCTCGCCAGTGCTGCCGGTTTAACCCAAATGCTGCCTTTTTTGGGCTTGGCGGATAAGACGACCTCTCTAGAAAACCGCGTCGATTGTTGGCTCTTATCGTTGCCACTATTTCATATCTCCGGCTTAGCCATTGTATGGCGTTGGTTATATAAAGGCGCACAGCTGGCTATCTATCCATGTCGTGGGGAAAGCATGGCATCGGCGCTCACACATGTTAGCCACGCCTCGTTAGTGCCCACGCAGCTCTATCGCGTGTTGCCCTCACTGAGACAATGCCCAGATACTTCCACCTTATCTCACGTGTTGCTCGGTGGCGCTGCGATTTCCAGTGCACTGACGGAGCAGGCAGAACAACAAGGGGTAAGCTGTTGGTGTGGGTATGGGATGACGGAAACGGCATCGACGGTCACCTTAAAGCGAGCCGATGGACAGGATGACGTGGGCACTATATTGCCTTATCGCGATCTGATGGTGGCGGATGACGGTGAGGTCATCCATCGCGGGGAGACGTTAGCTTTAGGGGTTTGGCAAGCGGGTGCCCTGCATCAAATTGATGCTTCTACAGGACTGGCTTCGCGTGATGTAGCCAGCTGGTGTACGGATGTTCAGCCGCCGACACTGCGCATCATCGGGCGGAAGGATAATCAATTTATCTGCGGTGGGGAGAACGTTCAGCCCGAGGTGATTGAGGCACATTTGCAACAGTGTGCCGAGATCCGTCAGGCCATGGTCGTTCCGATTGACGATCGCGAATTCGGGGCGCGCCCGTTGGCGATTATCCAGAGTCGGGGCCACCTCAACGCCCAGCAGCTGGCTGACTATTGTCGGCGCTTGCCCGCTTATCAACGCCCAGTCGCGTTTCTACCTTGGCCATCTTTGTCGCCCGAGGCGGGGATTAAGCCGTCTCGAGCGCTATTAACCCAATGGGCGCAACGCCAAGCGATTGACTAAGGCCGATCGGCGCGTAGACGAATGACTTCATTGCGCATATGCTCTGAAGTCGCCTGCTCAGGCTCAACCGCTGGACCGGCGACGACCGTGACTTTAGACCAAAAACGCTTGGGCAGTTTTAACATGGCTTTTCCGCCATGACGGCTAAAGTAGCTGCCCCACAGGCCTTGTAACGCCATCGGCACCACAGGCACCGGCGAGCGTTGCAAAATCATATCCATCCCGCGGCGGAATTGGTCGATTTCGCCGTCATAGCTGAGATGCCCTTCCGGGAAAATCAGTACCACTTCGCCATTATCAAGCGCCTTTTGAATCTCGTTCATGGCGGCTCGGATCGTGCGGCTGCGGTGGCTAATGGGGATCACTTTTGACGTTCGGAAAAACCAATGCAGCACCGGTAATTGATACAAATCTTCAAACATCACAAAACGGATAGGACGGTGACACGCGCCGGCTAACAAGAGCGCATCCATATAGCTGACATGGTTACAAATCAGTAAGGCACCGCCTTTTTCAGGAATATGGTGCAAGTCTTGGTGTTTTACCCGATACAAGGTATGGGTGACCATCCAGGTAAAAAAGCGCAAGGCGAAAATGGGGACCAGCTTGCTGACATAGATAGCCACCAAGAAGTTGAGCACCGCCAAGACCAAGAAGAATTCCGCGATAGATAACTCCACCACCACCAAGAGGGTGATACCGAGTATCGCACTGCCCACCATAAATAAGGCATTGAAAATATTGTTGGCGGCAATCACACGCGCACGTGCGGCTTTATCGGCGCGTTGTTGCATCAGACTATACAGCGGCACAATAAAAACCCCGCCACACACGCCAATCATCAATAGGTCGATAAATACCCAGGTCAGAGCGGGATCAGTGATAAAAGCAAGCAGGCTGGTGTGGAGCGTTGGATCGGCTGGCGTGGCAAAAAACAAATGTAAGCCAAAGCCGGTTAATCCTAAACTGCCCAAGGGGACAATGCCGGGCTCGATACGATGACCAGAAAGCTTATCGCACAGCAATGCGCCCACAGCGATGCCAACAGAAAACAAGGTGAGCAGAAACGACACGCCGATTTCACCGCCACCGATCGAGGCGGTGAATTTGGGAAACTGGGTTAAATAGCTGGCACCTAGAAACCAAAACCAGCTGATCCCGAGAATCGCTTGCAAGGTGACCTTGTCTTTACGCGCGAAACGCAGCGTTTGTCGCATTAAAGCAACCGGCCGGTAACGTAAATTGAGCCCAGGATTTCCGGCAGGCGCAGGTGGGATGGCATGGGCAGACATGACGCCAAGCAATGCAAAACTTAATACGGCTATCCCTGAGATCAGGTTAGAGTCAGGGTGATGGGCAATAAAGCCCGCCAGCAAGGTACCGAGCAGAATCGATAAGAAGGTGCCGGTTTCCACCAAGGCATTGCCTGAAACAAGCTCTTTGTCATTGAGCGTTTGTGGCAGTAATGCGTATTTCACCGGGCCAAAAAAAGCCGATTGGGTGCCCATCAAAAACAGTAATCCGAGTAACACATTCCAAGCGTGGAAATACAGCGCGACAGCGGCACTCGACATGATCACCACTTCCAACCATTTCACCCGCCGCATGATCAGCGCTTTGTCGTATTTGTCCGCAAGCTCGCCCGCAAAGGCAGAAAATAGGAAAAAAGGCAGAATAAACAGGCCAGCAGCGGCGTTGATAAACAGCGTAGCATCCATCGGCAGTTGATCGGCCGAGGCGAACGCGACCATGATCACCAACACATTCTTATAGACGTTATCGTTAAACGCGCCTAATGCCTGGGTAATAAAATAAGGCAAAAAACGTCGCTCGCGTAAAAGCTGAAACTGTTGGCTCATTTAGGCAGATCCATTTCGCGTTGCAGTAAGCGACTTATACTAGCAGCGAGCGAGGTGTGCGCAACCTTGAATACGTTGCGCATCATTTAGTGAGTTGAAAAAAAGGCAGACTAAGAGAATTTTTGCATGTTTTTAATCGACACTTGCTCATTGAGTGTCCAAAAATCATACAGCACACCAATTAAGAAAAAGCCACCGGTAAATAGGTAAATAAAGCCAGTGATCCATTTACCCATGTACATACGGTGAATGCCAAACACACCCAGAAAGGTCAGTAATAGCCAGGTAATGGTAAAATCCGTAGGGCCACTGCGAAAACGGAGATCGGCTTCATTGTCCATGGCGGGAATCAAGAATAAATCCACAATCCAGCCGACAAAGAACAGGCCTAGGGTGAAAAACCAGAGGGTGCCAGTTACCGGTTTACCATAGTAAAATCGATGGGATCCGAGAAAACCAAAGATCCAGAGTAAGTAACCAACAAATTTACTGTGGGTATCATTCATGGCTTGGTCCTATTGCAGTGAAAGAATACTAATGGCTTGGAGTCCCAGTGCGGCAAATGGTTCCTACTGACGACAAAACAGGGGTGTCTAGATGACGTTTGGTAACAATTATTCCCACTTTGCCAATTGACTTCATCACCAGAGACTCTAGCATGATAGCGGTCTAAAACCACAGATGATGCGATAATGAAAAAATTATTCTCTGTTGCCGCCTTGATGTTTGTCTTTGTTGTGACAGCGCCCTACGCAGAAGCGAAACGCTTCGGCGGTGGTAAGTCTTTTGGTAAGAGCTTTAAAACCGCGCCTGCGCCAAAAAATAACACCACTAATACTAATACCCTTAAACAGAACACCTCGAAAACCAGTAAAAAAGGACTCGCGGGGGGGCTACTCGGCGGTTTGCTCGCCGGTGGTTTACTGGCCGCTTTCTTCGGCGGTGCCTTTGAAGGTATCCAATTTATGGACATCTTGATTTTGGGTGTCATTGCTTACTTTGCGATGAAGTTTCTCCGCGGGCTGACCCAAGCCAAAGCGGGCGCACAAGCGCAAGGGCCAGCGTACGCGGGGCAAAATAAAGGCTATTACCATGAGCAGCCTCATGCGTTTAGACAAGAGGCTCCGACAGCTGCTGGTGGATCTTCGAGTGGGTTTGGTGCCACAAACAATGATGTACCATTTAACTTCCCGCCTCAGTTCGATATGCAAAGTTTCTTGAGCGGTGCCCGTGAGCACTATCGGATTTTGCAAGGTGCGTGGAACCATAATGAGTTGGATAAAATCCAAGAATATGTGACGCCTGAGCTTTATAACGATCTGGCTGCCGAGCGTGCACGATTGGGGAGTGAACAACATACTGAAGTCATGTATGTGGATGCCGAGATTGTTCGCGCCGATTATGACAGCCGCATGGCACAATTGAGCTTAAAATTCACCGGCCGTTATTGTGATCGCGTGGAGGGGGTCGAAGAAGATATTACCGATATCTGGCACCTAGAGCGTGACCTACGCCAGCCCAATGCGCCTTGGCTAATTGTGGGCATTCAAAGCTAACAAGCTCGCGGTGATAATACGCTGATAGATATAGCGCTGGCTGAGACAAGCCAGCGTTTTTTTATGTCGCCGCTTCCAGATAAATCAGGTTGTCGAGCGCTTGCTGGTATGAGTTGCCACATACCTCGGGATCCGCATCGAATGCGGCACACACCTCGGGGCGGGCCTCAGAGCCAAACAGCCTGCAGAGGTTGCGATCATCTAGCTGCACACAACGAGTGTGAGCGGGCTTACCGTTTGGCATACCAGGGATCGGTGACGAAATGCTAGGAGCGATACAGCACGCGCCACAGCCAAGGCGGCACGAAAATGGCGATGCAGTGGGCATAATCATGGCCTCCGTCAAGGTGCAAAGTCGGGCACTCTATCACTCACTTTTGCACTATCCAAGCCATACAAAGGCTTGCTTGCACTTTAGGCCGATGATGGTTATAACAAGCGCGCAATGTCGTTGCCGTGAATAGACGGCAATAAAAAAGAGATGAAGCATCATGAGCACGCCTTTTTGGCAACAAAAAACCTTGGCACAAATGAGTGATGAGGAGTGGGAATCACTCTGTGACGGCTGTGGCCGCTGCTGCCTACACAAATTAATTGATGAAGAGACCGATGAGCTTTACTACACCAATGTGGCGTGTAGTTTGCTCGATGATCAAACCTGCTCGTGCAAAGATTACCCCAACCGCTTTTCGTATGAAGAGTCATGCCTGAAGCTCACCCGCGATAAAATTGATGAGTTTTATTGGTTGCCGGAAACCTGCGCCTATCGCTTGCTGGCCGAAAATCAACCCTTGCCCGAGTGGCATCCTTTGATCACAGGATCAAAAGCGGCGATGCACAAAGCGGGGATCTCGGTCAAAGACAGCGTGGTGTACGAAATTGATGTGATTGATTGGGAAGATCATATCCAGTTAACTCAACAACCGCGATAACTCCAGCGCCTTGTCACCCTGTGGTGCAGGCTCACTTATTGTTTAATTTCTGTTGTTGGGCATAATGATCGCCAACTCGACAGGAGGTGGAATGCAAAGGTACACGCATCGTTCAAAAGCTGGCTGGGCCCTCGCGATTGCGTTATGGGTTCTAGCAGTGTGTGCCTTACAAAACCAACTGAGCTGGCAATCAGGGGCGCAAGCGGTTTGCCAAGCAGTCAGTATTGGTGACGCCGAGGACGCAAAAAGCGCACTGGGTAAAAAATGTTCGCTTTCCGAGCAATTGATGCATCCGTCTGCGTTGGCATTAGACTGGCTACCGTCACCACTTTGGTGGCTGATTGTGCTACTGGCGGTGATGGCGACCGTTAGTGTATCGATCACCTTACCCACTCACGATCCACCGACCTATCGACGACGGCATCTTTGCTTTTGTGTGTTCCGAGAATAAAGCGCCTGCTTCCTAAATAGCGTATTTATTCTTAACAAGGAACAGACTTATGAATCGACTCAATCACTATTGGCACATTGTTAAACAAGGGCGCGCTTGGCAAGCTTGGGCCTTGCTACCGCTGCTGTTATTGTGCTTATTGTTACTCACTCCGACTGCTCGCGCCAATGCCCCAGATACCGGCTGGCTCACTAATCCTGACCACCCGCCGGTCACGGCGCGTATAGCGTTAACGGGGCAAGGGAGTCCAGACACTCTACGCCTCGATGGGTTACTTTCTATCCGTTTGCAAGGCGATTGGAAAACCTATTGGCGCTCGCCAGGCGAGGGCGGGGTCGCTCCAGAGCTGATTATCAATGACAGCCAAAACCTGGACGATATTACCTGGCATTGGCCAGCACCGAAGCGCCACGAGCTACTTGGCCTGACCATGTTGGGCTACAAAGGGCAAGTGACCTTCCCACTAACCTTCAAGGTTGAAACCTGGCAACAGCCGGTGTCGCTCGATGCCACCTTGCGCTTGTCTTCATGCACCAGTGTGTGTGTGATCACTGATTATCCCATCTCTCTCGATTTTACTCCGAGTACGCTTGAGGTGGATGGTGAGCGGATGTATCAGTTCAACCAAGCGATGAGCCAAGTGCCTAAGCCGCTACCCAGTGTGCAGATTGAATCCGCGGTGTGGGATACCAATCAACAACAGCTCGCGGTCACCGTGACCGGCAACCAAACTTGGCAGCAACCCGATATGCTGGTGGATGGGGAGGCGGTGATCGATGATACCTTTGGCGTGCCGAGTATCCACCGTGATGGCGACACCCTGACCGCCACGTTTGACGTGACCAATTGGATTGAAACGCCCAACCTGACCGATAAACCGATTCAAGTGACGGTCATGGATAAGCAACTGCTGGCTGAGCACGCCACCACCGTGCAGGCGGGCAATGTGGTTTCGCAAGCGGGACTATCAATATGGATGATTGGTGGTATTGCACTTTTGGGTGGCTTGATCCTCAACGTGATGCCCTGTGTGCTCCCCGTACTTGGGCTTAAGCTCAACAGTATCGTTGCCAATCCAGAAGCGACACGTGGCGCTATTCGCGGCCAGTTTTTGGCCTCAGCAGCCGGGATACTCGTCTCCTTTTGGGCGATTGCGGCGCTGTTGATGGCATTAAAGCTTACTGGGCAAGCCGTGGGGTGGGGGATCCAGTTTCAAAGCCCGCTGTTTATTGGGGTGATGACGCTGGTGATTTGGCTGTTTGCCTTGAGTTTATTTGATGTGCTGCGCATTGATTTACCGCCCAGTTGGCAAACCTGGATGGCGACACGCGGCGGCCACACGACCAGCGGCCACTTTGTTCAAGGCGTGTTTGCGACCTTACTGGCCACACCATGTTCGGCCCCTTTCCTTGGGACGGCGGTCGCCTATGCGCTAGGTGGGTCGCTGACGGCGTTGTGGCTTATCTTTACCGCACTCGCCGTTGGCATGGCGCTGCCGTGGCTGCTGGTCGCCGCTTTTCCTGGTCTGACCCGCGCATTGCCCAAACCTGGCCCCTGGATGAATCATGTCAAACGGGTATTCGCATTATTGCTGGCTGGCACCACGGTGTGGCTCTTCTGGTTGTGGATGCCATATCTTGGCGTTGCTGGCGCTATCGCAGTGGGAACGCTGCTACTGGTTGCCAGTGTGTGGCTAACATATCGCACCCTTGGAAAACTGGCAGCGATTAAAGGGACAGCTGGGCTGCTCGTGGTGGTTGTGCTTGGGCTGATTGGTGCGTCATTGACAGCGCCGCGGTGGGCAACGCCATTGAACTCGGACCCAGACTGGGTGAGTCTGGATGAAGCCGCGATCGATCAAGCGGTGGATCAGGGCAAAGTGGTGTTTGTTGATGTGACGGCGGATTGGTGCATTACCTGTCATGCCAACAAAGTGGGAGTGATTCTACAATCCCCCGTGTATGACGCCATCACCGCGCCGAATGTGGTGGCGATGCAAGGTGATTGGACCCGTCCGAGCGACACCGTGACCCAATACTTGCAAGAGCACCAGCGTTATGGAGTGCCGTTTAACATTGTCTACGGCCCTGGTGCGCCTGAAGGGATCGCCTTACCCGTCATTTTGACCGATAAAGCGGTGATGACGGCGATTGAACAGGCGAAAACACCATGATGGCCAAGCAAAAAAAGCTGTCATGGCGTCAACGGATCAAACGCGGTGCGCGTGACATTTGCTGGCTCATCGTGTTTGTGCTGATATCGAGTACCGCGATGGATTGGTGGCGAAGCCGCGATATCGACACCAGTCAGGTGCCCGTCGAGTCGGTGCGTTTGCTCGATGGCCGCCAGCAGGATTTGATCGCCATGTCGCAACACGAACCCGTGCTTGTCTATGTATGGGCAAGCTGGTGCGGTGTCTGCCGTTTTGTGACCCCCTCGGTAGATTGGTTAAGTGGTCATGCGCAGGTGGTCTCGATCGCGTTACGCTCAGGCTCAGATAAACACATTGCTGGATACCTTGCTCATCATGGTTATGATTTTCCCGTGGTGAACGATCAACATGGAAACCTCTCTAAAGCGTTTTCAGTGAAAGTGACGCCTACCGTGATGGTGATCGAGCAAGGTGAAATCACGTCAATCACAACAGGCTTCACGACACCGCTTGGCCTATGGTTAAGGCTAGCGTTATGAATTTACATTTATCAAAAGGAAACCCGATGTCCTTATCTCGCTATATCGCCCCGCTTTGGGCTCTACTGCTTCTGGCTCTTCCTGTCAGCGCGAATGCGTTGTCCGATACCGAACAAGCGCAATTGGATGACATAGTCAGCTTGTTGGAAGAGAACCCCAAACTGATCGCCAACCTTAACCAGAGTTTGCAAAAGTTTGTTGAACAACAAAAGACGTTAAAGGAAAACCTTGCCGCACGCCGTGACTGGTTTGAATCGGACACCCACAGCTGGATTGGCGCAGAGAACCCTGAAGTCACCGTGGTGAACTTTATGGACTACAACTGCCCATACTGCAAAAAGCTGGAAGAAGAGTTACAGAAACTGGTGGCCGCACATGATGATGTCAAGGTGATTAATATTGCCGTACCACTCAAACAGCAGAGTATCGAATCGCTCGGCACCAATTCTGCGGTGTATGCGATGAATGTGTGGCTGGAAAAACCTGAGGCCTTTGCGCAGGTTCATCAATTATTGATGAAAAAGCGTGGCATGCATGATGCCCGCTCGTTAGAGAAAATCGCCAAGAAAACCGGTACCGAAGCATTGCTGGAAGGTAAAGCAATGACCGGAAAAGCGGTCGCAGAAAACTATCGCGCCTTTGTTGAGCTGGGGCTAAGAGGTACCCCAGCGATGATCATTGGCGAGCAGGTCGCACCTGGCTATTTGCCGTACCCGCAGCTAGAAGCCATGGTTGACGCGGCGAGAGCAGACGGCTAACTCCACCGGCGTCGCTAACGATTTGAAAGCCAGTCACTTTTTGACTGGCTTTTTTCTTAGCTGCGCTTTGGTGTAAAAGCTGGCAAAATAGCGCGCCTTAATCGCGAAGGTATGGCATGAGTCAAATACATCAATCACCACCAGATATCGTCTTGGGTCCGATGGAAGGGGTACTCGACCCCTTGATGCGCAAGTTGCTCACCGAGATTAATCACTACAGTCTCTGTGTCACCGAGTTTGTGCGCGTGGTCGACCAACGCTTGCCGGAAAAAGTCTTTTATCGCTTTTGTCCGGAGTTAGCGCAAGGGGGCTTCACCACCGCGGGAACCCCGGTTCGCGTACAGCTATTGGGCCAAAATCCACATGCAATGGCGGGTAACGCGGTACGTGCGATCGAACTGGGCTCGCAAGGGATTGATATTAATTTTGGCTGCCCATCGAAAACCGTCAATGGCAACCGTGGTGGGGCAGCGCTACTTAAAACCCCAGATCATATGTTTGATGTGGTCAAAGCAGTGAGAGAGGCGGTTGATCCGGCTCATACGGTGAGCGCCAAAATGCGTCTTGGCTTTAATGATCTTGATGATTACTTGCTCATTGCCGAAGCGGTGGCCGACGCAGGGGCGGATGAGCTGGTGGTACATGGGCGCACCAAGCGCGATGGCTACAAAGCGGGCACTATTCGTTGGGATTTAATTGCTGACATTAATCAACACCTGCCCATCCCCGTCACGGCCAATGGGGATATTTGGCACCGTGAGGATGCGCTGCGCTGCCAAGCCCTCACCGGCTGCAACACCTTAATGGTGTGTCGTGGAGCGTTAAATATGCCTAATCTCGGTCAGCATATCCGTGATAACGTCGCGCCCATGCCTTGGCCTGCCGTGCTCGCATTGCTGATTCGTTATACCGAGCAAGAACGCCAAGGTGATAAGGCGCAGTATTTCCCTAACCGCATCAAGCAATGGTTTAAGTATTTGCGCCAATATTACCCCCAGGCAGATGCCTGCTTTAAGGTGATTCGCGTTCTTAAGCGCGCGGATGAGATAGTCCGTGCACTCGATAACGCACGTCAACAAACAGAATTCATGACACAGGAAAGTTTATGTCAACACTAGTGACACTCTCTGAACACTGGGAGGGGATGCCCGCCAGTTTTATTGAAGGGGCCCTCCTGGCCGCGAATATATGTCCGGCTCCTTTAGATCCTGATACCTGGCTGTCGGTGCTAGTGACTGCAGGGGTTGAAGAAGATGGAGAGGTAGTTAGCCTCAATCAAGACGATAAGCAGGTGGTGCTGGCACACCTTGAGCAGCAATATCACGCCCTAATGCGTAATGATTATGTATTGCCGGATAGCTTAATGTTGTCGATGCGCGGTGAGCACGCCCAAGCGTTCGCCGAGGGGTTTTTAGCGGTGTGGCCCTATGTTGAGCCGCACTGGCACGAGGTGACGCTCAATGATGGCAGTCGCCGGATGCTATCCGCCTTAGTCACCAGCATGTTGCTGCTGCACGATGAAGCAGGCACGTTAGCGCAGATGAAAGAGGTCGGCATTGATGTTGAGCCGGGCCAATATATGGAACAACTGGACTTAATGATCCAGGAGGTGGCGAAAGCGGCGGATGAAGCGCAACAAGGCACGCATGGTGCGCACCAGGTCAATCCATTTAAGTCGATAGGCCGCAACGATCCTTGCCCATGTGGCAGTGGTGCCAAGTTCAAAAAATGCTGTGGGCGTTAATCAGATGAAGCCGTCAAAACAATCCTCTCCGATACGTGTTGTCGCCGGCGTGGCGACCCAAGATCACCAAGTGTTGGTGGCACAACGCCAACCGGATACGCAGTTTATTAGCTGGTGGGAATTTCCGGGTGGCAAAGTCGAGCAAGGCGAGACTGACCAGCAGGCACTCAAGCGCGAGTGGCGTGAAGAATTTGGGGTGGATATTCATGTTGGGGCGCCGATTGTAGAAACCGAGTTCGATTACGGTGACAAGGTGATCTTATTGTGCAGTTTTTGGTGTGACATCCTTGATGGACCGCCCATACTACATCAACATCAGGCCATCTATTGGAGTGAGCCTCGTCGCCTCGATGCTGGGGTTTTCAGTGGCGCAGATCGTCCCTTAATCAAGGTGCTGTGTGAGCGGTTCAACCGCATAGCAAGGAGCGAAAGCGCCGATAAAGCCGACGCTATCTTGCACGATCCGTCACCCGCCGTTATGAAAAAATGCGGCGAGGGGGGCGGCCAATAAACTGGGCAATTACCACTAACACCCAGACAAACAACATCGCGGAAAAGATCCCCACGAGCCATTGAGGCATCGACCAGCCTAGCCATTGCCACACCACCTTGCTGCAATCACCGTAGGCTTCAAAGACGGAGGGCAGCCATTGGTTGAGTGGCGCCCAAGCAGGGAAGTTCACCGCCACATCGCAGGTGGCACCAAACAATTGGTTTGGATCAGGAAATTGATAACTCACGTGCTCTAACGAGAGCTTTAGCGCCCACCCGGCTGTGGCGCCATAGCCAAGCAAGCTAAGTGTGCGCCAAAAAGGGTCGTTAGGCGCGATTAAACCCAACAAGGCAGCCACGCCAATCCCCAATAGGGCAACGCGTTCATAAATACACATTACACAAGGTGCCAGCCCTTGATAGTGTTGAAAGTAAAGCGCGGTGGCTTCCAGCCCCACAACACATACAAGCAACAACAGCCAGGACGCTCGGCTGCGAGAAAACTGGTTTAAGGCGCGCCACATAACTCACTCCTGATAAAAAACAAGGCCCTATATTGAGAGCCCTGCTATTCAATCGTTTGTTGAGACGAAGGTCAATGATAGAAGTGCGTTAGTGAGCGCTCGGTATGGCTTGCTGAGTCATATGGATGGTTTCGGAAATCCAACCTTGGTGTAGCATCCACTCGGTAGCGGGCACCAAGAAAAACTCAATGCCAATCACCCCCAATACCCCCATGACAATGGTATAAGGCAACGCCATATATACCATACGCCCATAAGAAAGACGCAGCAGCGGCGCGAGTGTGGAGGTGAGCAAGAATAGGAAAGCCGCTTGGCCATTGGGCGTGGCGACCGAGGGTAAGTTGGTGCCTGTGTTAATCGCAACCGCTAACATATCGAACTGCTCGCGGCCAATCACGCCATTGAGCAGGGCGGTTTTCACCTCGTTGATATACACGGTGCCGACAAACACGTTGTCTGACACCATGGAAAGCAGACCATTGGCGATATAAAACATGGTCAGTTGCAGGTGACCTTCCAGCGACAACACCAGGTCGATGACAGGTGCAAACAGGTGTTGGTCGATGATCACTGCCACCACAGAGAAAAAGACCGCCAATAGCGCTGTAAACGGTAGCGCTTCCTCAAAGGCTTTGCCGATATGGTGTTCATCCACAACGCCCGTAAACGCGGTGGCAAGGATAATGATACTTAGGCCAATTAAACCGACCGCGGCCAAATGTAAAGCCAATGCGGTGATTAGCCACACCGCAATCAGCGCTTGCACCACCAACTTGGCGATGTCTTGAGGCGTACGTTTTGCTCGCTGTGCGTTATCGTACTCCACCAATATTTTTAATACATTTTGCGGCAGGTGTGCGCCATAACCGAACCAAGCAAACTTCTCGACCAGCGCACACGTTAGCAAGCCAGCAAAGAAAACCGGCAGCGTGACCGGTGCCATACGTAAAATAAACTCGCCAAAATGCCAACCAGCTTGGTCGGCAATGATCAGGTTTTGCGGCTCGCCGACCATGGTCATCACCCCGCCCAATGCGGTACCCACGCCAGCATGCATCAATAGGCTACGTAAAAACGCTCGATAATTTTCCAAATCGTTGCGGCTAAGCTCGTCGCTTAAGCTTTCATCTGAGGTATGATCATGGTTAGCGCCGAACTCTTTCCCGGACGCCACGCGGTGGTAAATAGCGTAAAAACCGACGGCAACACTGATCACCACGGCAATCACGGTTAAGGCATCCAAAAAGGCGGAGAGCGCCGCCGCCGCGCCACAAAAGGCCAATGACAAGGCTATCTTGGATCGGATGCCCAACAGGATTTTGGTGAAAATAAACAGCAATAGCTGTTTCATAAAATAGATCCCCGCCACCATAAAGACGAGGAGCAACAGGACTTCAACGTTGGCCACTAATTCGTGTTTGACTTGCGCGGGGCTGGTCATGCCAATGGCGACCGCTTCAATCGCCAATAAGCCACCGGGTTGCAGTGGGTAGCATTTCAAGGCCATCGCGAGGGTGAAAATAAACTCGACCACCAAGAGCCAACCAGCGATAAAAGGGTCGATCGCGAAAACAATTGGGTTGAGAATTAAAAAGCCAACAATGGTTAATTTGTACCAATCGGGGGCTTTGCCGAGAAAATTCTTAAGAAACGCAGTTCTGAGTGTCATGGTCTTCGCCATAGTGAAAGTCTCATTGTTATCTATGCCTACCTAGCGCGCGGATGGGCGAGTCTCGTGCACCAACACAAACGCGCCATCGGCGAACGACTGCATGGGCACAGTATGAGGGTGACAGATATCAGTGACCAAGGCTCATCGGACGCATGGTTCACAATGCGTGGATGGATAGCCTTGTCACGAATAAGTGTGCGCTAGTTTGCCTCAGACATATTTTGTTACATCTTGTATGGGTTAGTTTTGCGATTTATGCCCAGTTTTTCATTGATCTGGTACAAAAAGATAGCAGATGTCACGCGATATCCGGTGATCTCACTCAGCGGTTTCTGCTGATGGCGTCTGGTGGTATGATGAGTTATTAATCAGAGCAAGAAGCAAATTGGAATTTAGATTCAATGGTTATAAAGGCGGATAGCCCAGCAACATTTGCTGAAAAATATATAATTGAAAGTATTTGGAATAATCACTTTCCTAAAGGCTCCATTTTACCTGCAGAGCGTGAACTGTCTGAACTGATTGGGGTCACTCGCACCACCTTACGTGAAGTGTTGCAACGCTTGGCGCGTGATGGCTGGTTAACCATTCAACATGGCAAACCCACACGTGTGAATGATTATATGCGTACGTCGGGGCTGAGTATTCTCGATACCCTGGTCACCCTAGAGGGGCAAGATGTGCATGGCGTACTTGAGGACTTACTCGCGGCGCGCACCGACATCAGTGGCGTGTACATGCGCTATGCGGCAAAAAACCGTGCTGATGATTGCTTAAACCTGATTGACCATGTGATTAAACGCTGTGAGCAAGTGCTTGAGTGCGAACGCTTTGAGCAGTTTTTGGGGCTCATCGATGAACAAGATGAAGTTTTAAAAGACGTTAAAAAGATCCAGGACAAATACGGTAAGCAAGATCCCGCCTTGTGTGAGCGCATATGTATGGGGCGCGCGTTTAATCACTTTGACTATCGTTTGTTCCAAGGCATGGCGCACTTTTCTGGCAACAAGGTGTATGTGTTAACCATTAATGGCATGCGTCAGATTTATTCGCGTGTGGGCGGATATTACTTTATGGATCGCCGTGCCTGTGAGAACGCATTGAGTTTCTACAGTGATTTACGGGAGATGGTGGCCAATAACCAGCACCCCATGATTGGCGATAGGGTCAAGCAATACGGACGTGAGTGCGGTGGCTTATGGTTCAGTAACCGTGAAACGATCGCGGCACATATGGCAGAAGAAGAAGCCTAACGCGTTCTGATACTTAAAACGTGAAAAGCCGCTTTGAACAGGGTTCATCGCGGCTTTTGGTTAGGGGAGCTATGTGTTTTAGTGGCTGCCCATTAACATATCAGGGTCAAACTGCGGCCGCTTGGGGCAGCTACTCAGTATCTTTCCTCGCCCTTCACTGGTTTCCTCTTCGAGGATCACTTCAAATCCCCACAATCGATGCACGTGCTTTAACACCTCTTCATAAGATTTAGCGAGCGGGATCCGGTTATGAGGGACATAGCGAAGTGTGAGTGAACGGTTGCCACGCAAATCGACATCGAACACTTGAATATTCGGTTCACGATTACTGAGGTTGTATTGCGCGGAGAGATCTTCGCGTAACTGGCGGTACCCTTGTTCATTGTGAATGCTAGTCACTTCAATATAACTTTGCCGATCGTCGTCATTGACGGCGAAAAACTTCATATCCCGCATCACTTTGGGCGATAGAAACTGGCTGATGAAACTTTCATCTTTAAAGTTTGCCATCGCAAAATGCACGGTTTCTAGCCAGTCCTTTCCGGCGATATCAGGGAACCAGTACTCATCCTCCTCCGTGGGATTTTCGCAAATGCGACGAATATCTTGGAACATGGCAAACCCGAGTGCGTAAGGGTTAATGCCGGAATAGAACTGGCTGTTGTATGGTGGTTGTGCCACCACATTGGTGTGGCTATGTAAAAACTCCATAATGAAGCTATCCGTCACCAAGCCCTCGTCATACAGGTGATTGAGGATGGTGTAGTGCCAGAACGTCGCCCAGCCTTCATTCATCACCTGGGTTTGCTTTTGCGGGTAAAAATACTGGCTGACCTTACGCACTATCCGCACGATTTCTCGCTGCCATGGTTCAAGCAGCGGAGAGTGTTTTTCAAAAAAATACAATAGGTTCTCTTGTGGCTCGGTCGGGAAGCGGCGCTTTTCTTCTTCTTGCTCTTTTTTACCGCCCGGAATGGTACGCCACAGCTCATTGACCTGTGTTTGCAAGTAATCTTCTCGTGCCTTTTGACGCGCTTTTTCTTCGGCAAGAGAGATTTTTTGCGGCCGTTTGTAGCGATCGACCCCATAGTTCATCAACGCATGACAGGAGTCGATAAGGTTTTCTACTTCCGCGAGGCCGTACTTTTCTTCACATTCACTGATGTAATGTTTAGCAAACAGCAGGTAATCAATAATGGAGCCTGCATCTGTCCAGGTTTGAAACAGGTAATTGCCTTTAAAAAAGGAATTGTGGCCATAACAGGCGTGTGCCATCACCAGCGCTTGCATGGTGATGGTGTTTTCTTCCATCAAATAAGAAATACACGGATTGGAGTTAATCACTATCTCATAAGCGAGCCCCATGTAGCCGTGTTTATAGTTGCGTTCGGTCTCGATAAACTTTTTACCAAACGACCAATGATTGTAATTGATGGGCATCCCGACGCTTGAGTAAGCATCCATCATTTGCTCGGCGGCAATGATTTCGATTTGGTTTGGATAAGTATCCAGTTTGTAGTGTTCAGCGACTCGTTTGATTTCCTTGTGATACTGCTCGAGCAGGTCAAAGGTCCAATCGGGTCCATCATGAAGTGGAGTGTTACGTTTACCTTTGGTGACAGCCATACCATGTCTCCCTGATAAAATGCGTCTATGCCGGTATGGCGTCAGGCTTCGACCTGACGCTTGAACAGTTCGCGGAAAACGGGGAAAATTTCCTCCGCTGAGCGAATATTCTGCATTGCAAAGTTGTCATGGCTTTGCGCCAACGCCTCATATTCTCGCCACAGTGTTTGATGCGCGCGGCGGGTAATCTCGATATAGGCGTAATAACGGCTGACCGGCAACAGGGTATTTTGCAATAGTTCTCGGCAGCCGGGTGAGTCATCGGCCCAGTTATCGCCATCCGAGGCTTGGGCCGCATAGACGTTCCATTCTGCCGGGTCGTACCTATCTTTGATGATTTCATCCATCAGCCGCAGGGCACTGGATACAATGGTGCCGCCTGTTTCTTGTGAGTAGAAGAACTCATGTTCATCCACTTCCTTCGCCTGCGTGTGGTGGCGAATAAAGACCACCTCCACGTTTTTGTAGGTGCGCGTCAGGAAAAGATACAGCAGGATATAAAACCGCTTGGCGATATCCTTGGTCGCTTGATCCATCGAGCCGGACACATCCATTAAGCAAAACATCACGGCTTGGCTACTGGGCTGTGGCCGCTTTTCGTAATTTTTATACCGTAAGTCAAAGGTATCGATGAACGGCACCGCGGCGATTTTGCGTTTCAATACCGAGATTTCTTCTTCGAGTCGTTTCACCTCAAGCGGTTG
Organism: Salinivibrio sp. HTSP; assembly: GCF_003390965.1. NCBI lineage: Bacteria > Pseudomonadati > Pseudomonadota > Gammaproteobacteria > Vibrionales > Vibrionaceae > Salinivibrio > Salinivibrio sp. HTSP. Next base: position 40,125 of record NZ_PXUD01000049.1, on the reverse strand, counting down.
TGCTGGCTCGGCCTCGCGCACGCGCTCCAGCGCCTCTTCAAGCTCTGCCAGCTCTCGGCGTTTGCCGGCTGACATTGCTGTGCGTCGTGCCAGTGAGTTTTGCAGTGAACGTACAATAGCAATGTTCGAGGGCACCCCATTCGAGGTATATCCCGCGCGATGCGTTTTGTACTCCACCATTTTATTCATTTGGTTTTTCTTCAGGTTCGGAAGCTCAAGATCCTCGAACAAGAGATCCAAATACTCGTCTTTTGATATTTGAAAGACGAATTCATCTTGGCCTTCGCCATCAGGGCTGGCTTGTCCTTCTCCGGCTCCGCCGCCTTCGCCACCGGGGGGACGAGCAATACGATCCCCTGGGCTAAATTGGTCGTTACCTGGGTGGACAGCATCACGCTGTCCCCCTTTGCCTTGGTGGAACGTCGGTTCACGAATGTCACGAGAAGGAATAGAAATATCCTCTCCACTCTCGACATCCGTGATCGAGCGGTTGTTGACGGCGTCAGCAATGGACTCTTTAATTTGCCGCTTGTGTCGGCGTAAAAAGCGTTGTCGATTGACAGTGCTTTTATTTTTGCCATTGAGACGACGATCAATAAAATGCGCCATATCTCTCTCCCGTCATCTGCGTCAGCCCGTGGGCTACGATGATTTACGCACGCGCAAATACCACTCTGCGAGCAAGCGAACTTGCTTGCGGGTATAGCCTTTTTCCATCATACGAGCGACAAAGTCGTCGTGTTTCTTCTGCTCTTCGCTCGAGGTTTTGGTATTGAAGGAAATCACTGGAAGCAAATCTTCGGTGTTAGAGAACATCTTCTTCTCAATGACGGTTTTCAGTTTCTCATAGCTGGTCCATGCCGGATTTTTACCCTCATTATTGGCGCGTGCACGGAGGACAAAGTTGACGATTTCGTTGCGGAAATCTTTCGGGTTACTGATGCCCGCCGGTTTCTCGATTTTTTCCAATTCAGCATTGAGTGCTGAGCGGTCAAACAACTGGCCAGTATCTGGGTCGCGGAATTCTTGATCTTGAATCCAGAAGTCGGCATAGGTGACGTAACGGTCAAAAATATTTTGCCCGTATTCTGAGTAGGACTCGAGATACGCGGTTTGAATTTCTTTGCCGATAAACTCGATATATTTAGGGATCAAGTAGCCTTTTAAGTGCTCAAGGTAGCGCTCTGCCATCTCTTGCGGGAACTGCTCTCGTTCAATCTGTTGCTCTAACACGTAGAACAGATGCACCGGGTTTGCGGCGACTTCGGCGTGGTCAAAGTTAAAGACGCGCGACAAGATCTTGAACGCGAAACGGGTCGATAGCCCATCCATGCCCTCATCAACACCGGCAAAATCACGGTACTCTTGGTAGGACTTGGCTTTAGGATCCGTATCTTTCAAGGTTTCACCATCATACACGCGCATTTTTGAATAAATGCTCGAGTTTTCAGGATCTTTTAGTCGTGAAAGCACAGAGAAGCGCGCTAAGATATCTAAGGTGCTGGGGGAGCAAGGCGCATGGCGTAGCTCACTAGAAGACAGCAGCTTGTTGTAGATTCGAATTTCGTCTGACACCCGCAAGCAATAGGGCACCTTGACGATATAGACACGGTCAAGGAAAGCCTCGTTGTTTTTGTTGTTGCGGAACGATTGCCACTCAGATTCGTTTGAGTGCGCGAGAATGATGCCATCAAACGGCAGTGCTGACAGGCCCTCGGTGCCGTTGTAGTTACCTTCTTGGGTCGCGGTCAACAGTGGGTGGAGCACCTTAATCGGGGCCTTAAACATCTCCACAAACTCCATCATCCCTTGGTTAGCGCGACACAGCGCACCGGAGTAGGAGTAGGCATCGGGGTCATCTTGTGAATAGTGTTCGAGCTGACGGATGTCAACTTTACCCACCAAGGACGAGATATCTTGGTTGTTCTCATCCCCAGGCTCGGTTTTTGCTACCCCGACTTGGTTAAGAATCGATGGCCGCAGTTTCACCACTTTAAACTGGCTAATATCGCCACCAAACTCTTTCAACCGTTTCGCCGCCCAAGGTGACATAATATGGCGAATATAACGGTGGGGGATATCATACTCTTTCTCGAGTAAATGGCCGTCTTCTTCGGCATCAAACAGACAAAATGGGTGATCGTTCACGGGACTACGTTCGCCGTTCGCGGTCAGCACGTAGATAGGCATTTGCTGCATCAAGCTCTTTAGTTTCTCGGCCAAGGATGATTTACCCCCGCCGACAGGCCCGAGTAAATAGAGAATTTGTTTTCGCTCTTCCAAACCTTGGGCGGCGTGCTTGAGGTAAGAGACGATTTGCTCAATCGAGTCTTCCATGCCATAAAAGTCTTCAAAGGTTTTATAGCGGGAAATTACTCGGTTGGAGAAGATACGGCTGAGTCGCGGATCAAGCGAGGTATCAATTTTTTCTGGCTCGCCAATCGCCATCAGCAAACGCTCTGCCGCATTGGCATACGCGCCGCGATCCTCTCGGCAAAGATCCAAGAATGCTTGAAGGCTCATTTCCTCGTCTTTCGCTTCTTCGTAACGCTGACGATAGTGATCGAAAATAGTCATGGTCCTGCCCCCTAAATCGTCTAATAACTCAAAAAGAAAAGGTGCAAAATTGGCTGAATGATCCCTTTCCTTTCGATAAGGTTAGACCTGATTTGCCGATTTTGCGTGAAAGAATTGTTTGTTTTTTCGATAATTTTTGTTGCCGGATCCGTACGCTTTTCTTGTCAAGATATTGACAGCTGGCGTTCAAGCTAGTGAGGTATGCTAACAGTGATAGTTTTACCAGTTAGGGCGATTAGGCTGACGGTTGCCAGCCGTCAAACAAGAAGGGAATAGATGATGAACATAGCGAGAGAAACGGCTTGGATCGCTTGCGCCCTGATGCTAACCGCCAGCAGTGCTTACGCTGAGAATCGTGTCTCTGCTGGCGTAATAGGCGCATTTTCACCTCAGGTCTATAAAGACACGGATACCGATCCGCTGGTCGTGCCGACGGTCAATGTTGAGACTGACCATTTTTATTTTCGCGGCCTGACGGCGGGCGCGCGACTGGCGCCGAAAGGCTCGACCCATAACCTTGTTTTGTCTGCCACTTATGATCCACGTCGCTTTGATCCTGCAGATACTGACGATCCGCAATTGAGCCAGCTCGACAAGCGCGATGCATCGATTGTGGCAGCGCTGGCCTACCAATATCATTCACCTATCGGACGTTTTCAGGCGGCTGTTGGCGAAGGCGTGACCCATGATAGGGACGGGGTATATGGCGAAGTGAGTTGGAAATATGGATTTAATCACCCGCGTTGGGGCGTCTCTCCGGAAGTAGGGTATGCCTACAATAGCCATGAGCTAAATAAGCACCTTTATGGGGTCAGCGCCACTGAAGCATCGCGTGTTTCAGGCATTGAGGCGTATGAGCCAGGCTCTGCGGGTCATTACTTTGTTGGTGCCAGTGGCTATTTCATGCTGACTGAGCGCATCCAACTGCTTGGTGGCGTGCGCTATACCAACCTCGATGATGAAATAGCGAACAGCCCAATGGTGGATCAATCGACTGCCGCCTCGGGCTACTTAGGGGTTAACTACATTTTTATGTAGCCTTGTTAGCCATTAAAACAGGCCGCTTGGGTATAAGGCGGCCTGTTACGCCCGTCTAGCTTGAGTGGCGCTCATCCATTAACTGGGTTGCTAACGTGTAGCTTTGACCTGGATGGACGACTTGTGTGGGTTGTTCAATCGCCGCTTCGACACAGACAAACTTGAGGTACCCGTTATCGTCCATATCCGCCATCTGAATGGACGCCGCCTGACCCGGGTTCCAGATAACAGCGCTGCTTGCACCTTGATTGTTGACTTTGAGACGACGGTTTCCCATCGGGTCGGTGACAGTGAGGGTGTTGTCAGCCCCCGTATAAATCCTATCAACCGGCTCCTCGAAGGTCACTTTCCCCGTCGCTGGCACGGCCTTGCCTGCCGCAAAGTTATCAAGATACTGACAACCCAGCCCTTCCACGTTCGCTTGCTCGCTATCTTCTACCGCAAGATAGCTGTGCAAGGCGCCACCCATGGCCCAAGGGTGTTGATCTGTATTGGTCACCGTTAAGGCGATGTCGGCGTGATGAGTTAGCGTAAAGGTCACCGTTGCATGAAAACAATGTGGCCATAGTGCTCGCGAGGCGTCTGAGTCGGATAACTGCAGTTGAATAGTGACGCCTTTCGCTGTTTCTTCAATGTTCGCTAACTGCCACATTTGACGGCGAGCAAAGCCATGAGAAGGTTGCCCGGTGTGACCAAACCATGGCCAGCAAATGGGGACGCCGCCTCGTAATGGGGTGTTGGCATCGTAGATAGCGTTATCACTCATCCAAGTCAGTGACTTTTCACCTGCAGGGGCAAAGGTGATGAGGTGTCCGCCGAATAGGCTAATAGTGGCTGAACACGCAGGGTGAGTAACACGAAGAATCGGGACGGACTGGCGATAGCAGAGATCGACAGATGCAGAAAGTTGACGTTCAACATGCAGGGTGGGAGAAGTCATAGCCTGATCCTCTTGGGTAAGTGTTCCTTAATCAGTTATCGAAGACACGTTCACAGACAGCGTGGTCGCGAGTCATGGGCCTGATAAACAAAAGGCGGCCAATGGCCGCCTTTAACTTGAATAGGGTTACATGCGCATTATTTAGCGATGTGTGCAACCAGATCCAATACTTTGTTTGAGTAGCCGATTTCGTTGTCGTACCAAGAAACTACTTTCACGAAGTTGTCAGTCAGTGCGATACCTGCTTTAGCATCGAATACAGACGTTTGTACTTCGCCGATGAAGTCTTGAGAAACCACGGCATCTTCGGTGTAACCTAGAACACCTTTCAGCTCACCTTCTGACGCTTCTTTCATCGCTGCACAGATTTGGTCGTAAGACGCTGCTTTGTCAAGGTTTACAGTCAGGTCAACAACAGAAACGTTGGCAGTTGGTACGCGGAACGCCATACCAGTCAGTTTGCCGTCTAGTACTGGCAATACTTTACCAACCGCTTTTGCAGCACCGGTTGAAGATGGGATGATGTTTTGAGACGCACCACGGCCACCGCGCCAGTCTTTCGCAGACGGACCATCAACGGTTTTTTGCGTTGCAGTGGTGGCGTGAACGGTGGTCATTAGGCCAGATACGATACCGAACTTGTCGTTCAGTACTTTCGCGATTGGCGCTAGGCAGTTAGTCGTGCAAGACGCGTTAGAAACGATGTCTTGACCCGCGTAATCGCTGTGGTTAACACCCATAACGAACATTGGCGTCGCATCTTTAGATGGGCCGGTTAGAACCACTTTCTTCGCACCCGCTTGGATGTGTTGACGCGCGGTTTCGTCAGTGAGGAAGATACCGGTTGCTTCAGCAACAACGTCAACACCCACTTCATCCCACTTAAGGTCTGCTGGGTTGCGCTCTGCAGTGACGCGTACGGTTTTACCGTTAACGATAAGGTTACCACCTTCTACTTCAACTGTGCCGTTGAAGCGACCGTGGGTTGAATCGTACTTCAGCATGTAAGCCATGTACTCAACGTCGATAAGATCGTTGATTGCTACCACGTCGATGTCGTTACGCTCGACAGATGCACGGAATACGAAACGGCCGATACGGCCAAAACCGTTAATACCTACTTTGATAGTCATTATGTTGCTCCACAACTTAATTTCTAGTGAGATGAAACTGGTAGTAAAATTACAGAATAGGACCCCGCCATGCAAGGGTAATCGCAGCCAAAATTGTTTAAAGTCAAAAAAAAGTACGGATTTTTTTTACATCGCCTAAACATTTGACCCCTTGCCGCCATGTCTGTATGCGCTTTAACCGCGTGCGATTAATGCGACGGCTGCAGACACGGAGCGACCGCTGGTAATTGTTAGCGTAGAAGCAGAACCGCGATCGTGAAAGTTAAACTGGTATGACAAGCGAGACGGTGGAACGGCAGGAAGTCGGTTTCCCGCACCGCGCACCAGTGAGGGTGATGCGCAGGCGTTATACTAAAAGAGGCTGTGTTATGAGGCGTGGTTCCCTTTATCAAGTGGTTGCAACAGGGTCGCTTCAAACTCACCATCTTCAATCGCGGCGGCAATCTCAAACGCAAGGGTTTGTAGGTTTTTTTGTTGTGCGTCGGTCAATGGGTAAAGTCGCGATAGGCGATCACCGCGCGCAATCGGCAGGTTGTAACTTTCCCCCACTTTTGCCCATAAATAAGCATGTTCAAAGCGTTTTAGCGCATGATTAGTGGTCGCCAGTGACTTTATGGCTTCTGGGATCACCGCTTTGCGAACGGTCTCATCGTCACCATCATACAGTTCTAACGCATGGCGCAGGATCTCTACTGTTTTCGCTTTATTGCGCGACACATAATAGGTGGCAAGCCCCAGCTGTAATTGTGGCGTTTCGAGATGTCGTGTTCCCTCTAGCTTTAAAAACTGCGGTAACGCGCTGTTGTCGCCTTGAGACCAGCGATAGTAAATCACGGGTGGCTGGTAAGAGTCTTTCAGTTCGCCCTCTAGCCGTTCAATCGCGTCGTAAGCATGATACACCGCTTCGGTGCGCTTGGTTTTGCGCTGTTTTAAGGTGGTGGGCTCTATTTCGGCAACCAGCTCCATGCAGCGAAGGTAGACTTTGGTTTGTTTTAGCTCGGTAAGCTTATTCAAATCACTGGGGTTTTGATAGACAGATAAGCGATCAAAAATCAGATCAGAGCGCTCAAATCGGCATTGTCCATCACCGGTGTTTAATCCTGCGCATAGCTCTGGGTGGGTTTCACAGACTTGATTAGTGGTGGGCTCGCCTTCACAGCCAGTGAGAAGCAGTACACTCGCAATTAACCCCAAGGGGTAAAAACAACGTATGAGTAATCGTAAATCCATGGTTTATCGTATCCTGAGTCAGTTGCGATGAGTATACGTGATCTTTTAGTGTAGTTGATGGTCTAAAGCGTGATAAAGCGCACTGAACCAAGCATGCCGTCCACCCACCCAGTTCAGGCATAATAGCCTAATGAGGATCGCCAAGAGGTAATCATGGATATTGAACAAGTCTTAAAAGCAATGACGCCTGAAGTGTATGATCGGTTGTGTTATGCCGTGGAGACGGGCAAATGGCCGGACGGCACCAGCTTGAACCAAGCGCAACGCGACCAAGCCTTGCAAGCCGTGATGTTGTATCAATCACGTCATAACAGCCAGCCCCAGCACATGACCGTCGCAAAAGGGGGCAATGTGACCTGGAAATCGAAAGCGGAACTAAAACGTGAGTTTGCCCGTCCAGATGAAGCCCGGATTGAGGTGGCGACTCAAGACAGCAATACTAAACATTAGCGCGCACAGCTCAGCGATCACGGCGATGGCCGCGTCTATCATTGAATCGGCCATTAGCATGCTGGTACCTAGGTGGTCGCTAGGCTAATTGGGCTGGCGAAAAACGGCGTTAGTTGATGATTTTCCTCCTGCGCATAGGCATCGAACAAGGGGTGTTGGTCGAGAGCTGAGAGGTAATCACTCAGCGCCGCGAATCGGTCGTCCAGCACCAACCCTGCCATTTTTGCGCAACGAAACAGACTCCACACGCTGATACCTGCCATCGTCACCGTCTGGGTGGGCATTGCTTTTACTTGCTCGCCTAAATATTGACAGCAGGCGGGTAATGTTTGCAGAGCTTGGTTCACGGCCTGATGATCGACCGTTTTGTCTAAAATATGCCCGCGTACCACCCGTTGGTAAAACAAGGTATCTGTGATTAAGGGATCGAGCTGATAGCGACAAAACCACTCAACCCAGCGGATCTGGGCGCGATGGGTGGGGTTGCCTGGATAGAGCAGCGGATCAGGGTAGGCATCATCAAGGTAGGCCGTAATCACTGTGTCTTGGTAAATGGTATGTGATGACTCGGCGAGTGCGACCACAGTTTGCATCGGAGGGTGGTGGATGACGCGCTCGTGTGCCTCGAAAGGGGAAGTGGGGGCGAGTTGATAGTCTAAATGCTTTAACCTCAGCGCCAGCGCGATTTTTCGCGTATGGGGCGACAGCGAGTCACCATGTAATACCCTCATTATGCGCTCCTTTTAATGACGACCAACAGTATGGTTACCCCTTCGTATACGTTAGCAAATAAAAACGCCGGCAACCTTGCCGAAGTCACACACTGAAAGATTCGTGAAACAGTAACAAGCTAGTAGTAACTGAGTTCTCCGCGGAGATCTTTTTGTACCAAGGTACGCAGGGTCTCAAACGGCAAGGACTGACTCAGCAGGAAATGAAGCTTTGCCAACGCCGCCTCTGGCGTCATGTCATAGCCGCTCAACACACCGGCATCAGCCAATGCACAGCCTGTTGCGTAGCCGCCCATATTCACGCGTCCTGCCAAACATTGGGTCAAGTTAAGCACCAAGACACCCCGATCGGTGGCCTGTTTGAGCAAGTCCAGCAGTTCGGGGTGCTGAGGCGCGTTGCCCACCCCAAAGGTTAACAAAATCATGGCATTCACTGGCTGCTTGAGTGCGTTTCTTACCACGTCCGGTGAGATGCCGGGATACATCATGATCACTGCAACCGGTTGATCATTGATGGTATGCACCTTAAAAGGGCCGGCGGAAGGCTGGTTGAGCTTATCTGCTTTTACTTCGATATGAATGCCGGCTTCAAGCAGCGCAGGCAGGTTAGGCGAAGTAAAGGCATTAAAGCCATCGGCATGGGATTTGGTGCTGCGATTACCACGTAATAACTGATTATTGAAAAACAAAGTGACCTCATTCACCGGATAGTTAGCGGCAATATGAAGGGCATTGAGTAGGTTGGCTTGCCCGTCTGAGCGCAACTCTGCAATCGGAATTTGCGAGCCGGTCACGATCACGGGTTTTTCTAGGTTTTCCAGCATGAACGACAGGGCTGACGCAGTGTAAGCCATGGTGTCGGTACCATGTAAGATCACAAAGCCATCGTACTTGTGATAATTGTCGCCAATATCGTCCGCAATCCGTTGCCAATCCGTTGGCGTCATATCCGATGAATCAATGAGTGGTTGGTACTCATGAATAGTAAAAAGCGGCATTTCTGGACGATGGAATTCGGGCATCTTCTCCAACTGTTGTTGCAGAAAACCAGACACAGGGACATACCCATGATCGGACTTTTGCATGCCGATCGTGCCACCCGTGTAAGCGATATAAATGTGTTTACGTTCCATCATGTCAAATCTGCATTAAATGAGCGTGAGCACAGTATACATGTAACGATTACATCGATAACACCGAGCGACACACAGAATAGAAGAAAAACAGGAAAAAGCCCTGACTGTAGGGTCAGGGCGAGTCGATTTTATTGGTATTGACAGTTCAAGCAGAATAAGTAACGCCCTTGGGGGTCGTTGAATTTTTCCAACAAGGTCAATGACTGCCACTGTGGTGACGACGCCAGTTGTTGAGCGATCGATGGCATGCTCGCCTGGACGGTTTTGCCAAGCACACTCGCACCTTGTCCGAGCACGTCGTTAATAAATTGCTCAAAGGGAGTGAGTGGCTGTTGCATCCAATCGAGCTGGTAGTCCTCAATCTCTGCGAGATCGGCGGCTGTTGATACCGCATCGTCAAAGTCACCCAGCTTATCCACTAAGCCGAGGTTCAGGGCGTCTTGTCCCGTCCAGACGCGGCCTTGCGCGACCTGATCGGCTTCTTCCATCGACATATTGCGGTGGTGACTGACGACCGAGAGGAAGCGGTGATAACCGTGCTCAATGCCAAGTTGCATGATGTCTCCCACCTCGTCAGGGAGCGCACGAGTCAGTCCCACACCGGCAAACGGCGTGGTGCCGACACCATCAGACTGCACGCCGAGATCATCCAGCGTGTTCTCAAAGGTGGTGAATAGGCTGAAAATGCCAATCGAACCTGTGATCGTGGTAGGTTGGGCAATGATTTTATCGGCACTGGCCGATAGCCAATATCCCCCCGAGGCGGCCACGCTCGACATCGATACCACGACAGGTTTGCCGGCCTCACGTAATGCGTCTACCTCATTGCGAATGACTTCAGAGGCGAAAGCGCTGCCACCCGGGCTATCAACACGCAGCACGACGGCTTTAACACTGTTGTCTAGGCGCGCATCGCGAAGCATTGCCGCGGTGGTATCGCCACCCACCGTCCCCGGACGTTGATGTCCGTCCATGATGGGGCCGCTGGCGACGACGACAGCAATGTTATTGTTGCCCGGCAAGCTAAAGCCACTTTGTATCTTCGGCAGGTAATCGTAATAACCTGTGTATTCAAAGCTGTCTTTGCCATCGCTCCCGAACTTATCGGCGAGATAGCGACGGATTTGCTGACGCGTCATTAATTTATCGACGATTCCAACGTCCTTAGACAATGCGGCGAAGTCACCCTCGAAACGGCGTAATCGCGTGAGCAGTTGCTCAGCGCTGGGAGAGAGCATATCGGCTTGGATACCGCGGTTCTTGGCGACATCACTCACATACGCCTGCCACAGCTGAGACAGCCAGGCTTGATTCGCCTCGCGGGCGGCATCAGACATGTTGTTGCGCGTGTAAGGCTCGACAAACGATTTATAGGTCCCCACACGGAACACATGGGTAGAGACGTCCAACTTATCGAGTAAGTCTTTCCAATACAGATTGTAGCTACCATAGCCTTGCAGCATCACCATGCCATCAGGCGACATTAGCACCTCATCAGCATAGCTAGCTAAATAGTACTGACTTTGGCTATAGGTGCCGCCAATGGCGATCACGGGTTTGCCGCTTTCTTTAAAGGTATTGATGGCTTTGGCGATATACCGCAGCTTGGTCAAGCTGGTGGACGGCATGTCGCCCAAGCTGAGCACAAGCCCATTGACCTGCTCGTCAGTGGCGGCATGGCGCACGGTGTCGACAATGTCAAACAACACATTTTCACGCTCAACCGGTTGACCGAGCGCGTTGCGCGATAGCGTATCAATTGGGCTAATACGTTGACGCTGCTCAACAATCGGGCCATCAATGTTCAGCAAGAGGGCGCGTGGCTCGGGCTCAGATTGAGCGACCTTGACCGATTCAGCGTCTTTTGGCGTCAAGGGGGTTTCCGACGTCAGCGCAAAGTAGATGGCAACAATGACGCCTATGAAAAGGACGTTTAACAAAAGCTGCCGCGCGAAACTGAGCGCACGCCACAGCCATTTAAAAAGGGATGCAATAAAGCGGAACAGTTTTTTCATACTTGAGTCCATCGGTGCATGTCGCTGATATCCTAGCTGATCAGAGCCAAGAGCGATAGGTGCGAGCGATTATCGATATACGCCAATACTGGGTGAAAGTCCTACCCAGATCATAAATCGCGATACCATGTTGCTAACTTGTAAACGAATGTTTGAAATCACGTGTCTGTCAGCGCTATAGTCTGGTCAGACCACAAAACAATAAGTGAGCAAGCAATGGAACAGCACCCTTATCCCCACATGCTAGCCCCCCTCGATCTTGGGTTTACCACCCTAAAAAATCGCGTGCTAATGGGCTCTATGCATACTGGGCTTGAAGAAGCAAACGATGGTTTTAAAAAGCTAGCGGCCTTCTACGCCGAGCGTGCGAAAGGCGATGTAGGGTTGATTGTGACGGGTGGCTTCTCGCCCAATTTTCGCGGTCGCTTGACGCCATTTAGCGCCCAGTTTAGCTCTGGACGCGCGGCACGTGCACATCGTGCCATTACGGAAGCGGTTCATGCTCATGGCGGGAAAATTGCGCTTCAGCTTTTGCATGCGGGACGTTATGCCTTTCATCCGTTCGCGCAAAGTGCATCAGCCATTCGCGCCCCCATCAGTAAATTTACTCCGTTTGAAATGAGTGAGCGGGCGATTTGGCGTACCATTAAAGCGTTTGGGCGTAGTGCTGCGCTTGCCCGCGAAGCGGGCTATGATGGCGTTGAGATCATGGGGTCGGAAGGCTACCTCATTAACCAATTTTTCTGTCACCGCGCCAACCGTCGTTACGACCAGTGGGGCGGAACGGTTGAAAATCGAATGCGCTTTGCCGTTGAAGTGATGCGCGCGGTGCGTCAGGCCGCTGGCGATGACTTTATCGTGATATTCCGCCTATCGATGCTGGATTTGGTTGAGCAAGGCAATACCTTCGAGGATGTGGTTGCCTTAGCGAAGGGCCTTGAACAAGCGGGCGTGACCATTATCAATACGGGGATCGGTTGGCATGAAGCCCGTGTACCCACCATTGCTACTCAGGTACCACGAGGTGCGTTTAGCTGGGTGACGGAAAAATTAAAAGGTGAAGTGTCGGTGCCCTTGGTGACCTGTAACCGCATTAATACGCCTGAGGTCGCTGAATCGATTTTGGCCAGCGGGCAGGCGGATATGGTGTCGATGGCGCGACCCTTTTTGGCCGACGCTGAGTTTGTCGCCAAGGCCAAGGCGGGGCAGCCGGATGATATTAATACCTGTATTGCTTGTAACCAAGCCTGTCTTGATCACGTATTTAAAGGAAAACGGGCAAGTTGCTTGGTGAACCCGAAAGCCTGTTACGAAACCGAACTGATCGCCACACCGGTCCGGCAAGTGAAACAGGTGGCGGTGATTGGGGGTGGCATGGCAGGGATTAGCTGTGCCACCGAGGCGGCCGAACGCGGCCACGATGTGACCTTGTTCGAAAAGTCGGATCGTCTAGGCGGGCAATTCAATTTGGCGATGGCCATTCCAGGAAAAGAAGAGTTTAAAGAAACGATTCGCTATTACCTCCGAAGGTTGGAAAAAGCGGGAGTGACAGTCAAACTCAATCAAACAGTGGATGTGGATACATTAAGTGCCTTTGATGACGTTGTGGTGGCGACAGGGGTGAAACCGCGCCGCCCTGCGATTGAAGGGATCGAGCATCCAAAGGTGATTGACTACCAAACCTTTATTCGTGACAACCCGGCCTTGGGTAGCCATGTCGCGATTATCGGCGCGGGAGGCATTGGAGTGGATGTTGCCACCATGATCACCGAGCCCAAGGATCAAAGCTTGGATGATTGGCTCAAAGAGTGGGGCATCGATAAAACCATTAGCCACGAAGGCGGCTTGTATCCTGGCCATGAGACCCATAGCGATAAGCAGGTTTGGGTATTACAGCGCCGAGAAGGCCGAGTTGGCAAAGGGCCGGGCAAAACCACTGGCTGGATCCATCGTAAAACCTTGCAAAAACGGGGCGTGAATCTTGTGGGGGGGGTGACCTATCACAAAATTGATGATGAGGGACTACATGTGAGTATCAAAGACGAGGCGCACTTGATTCCTGCCACTCAGATCATCTTGTGTGCCGGGCAAGAGTCGGTTAATCAGCTTGCAGAGCAGTTGAAACAAGCTAATCTGTCCTATCACTTAATTGGTGGGGCAGAGCATGCGGGCGAGCTTGATGCGAAGCGTGCGATTCGCCAAGGGATTGAAACGGCGTTGGCGCTCTAAATCCATACACTTTGCACGATTTTATCCGTTTCAGGCTGTGTTAACCTGTGATCACCGAGTTATACATGGCCGTTTAACGGTAAAAAGGATGAATCATGGACGCACTTGAATTGCTCTTACAGCGCCGCTCGATACCGCGTCTCGCCGCGCCCGCACCGAGCGGTGACGTGCTTGAAAACATTATTCAAGCAGGGCTGCGCGCCCCTGATCATGGCGCGTTGACGCCGTGGCAATTTGTGATCTGCGAAGGTGAGGGGCTCACCCGGCTTTCCACTATTCTTGCCGACGCCGCACAAACCAATGGCGCGGATGAGGCGGCGGTTGAAAAAGCGCGTAACGCCCCGCTTCGAGCGCCTATGGTGGTGGCAGTGATTGCCCGCACGCGTCCGCACGATAAGGTTCCTACCATTGAGCAACATATTTCGGCGGGATGTGCCACACAAGCGATGCAAATGGCCGCTGTCGCGCAGGGCTTTCAAGGGTTTTGGCGCACTGGCGCGTTTGCTTATCATCCTGCTGTGCGCGAAGCGCTGTCGGTAGAAGGTGACGATCAGATTGTCGGCTTTTTATACTTGGGGACGCCTGATTGCGCACCAGCTAATGCTCCGAAGCGTGAATCCAGTAAGTTTGTGACCTACCTGTAAACTAGGATAAATCGCGTTTACCTCGAAAAAAAACCTGTGCATATGTACAGGTTTTTTATTGCGCCCTGATCGGCCTTTGCATACCATGCGCTCAGCGACGGTTAAAAAGGCTTTGTCATGGCACGATTGTTTATAGCGGAAAAACCCAGTCTCGGGCGCGCGATTGCGGCGGGACTGCCTAAACCGCACAAAAATCACAAAGGGTACATCGAGACCGCTCAAGGCGATGTAGTGACCTGGTGTATCGGCCATTTGTTAGAGCAGGTTGAGCCGGATGCGTATGACAGCCGCTATAAAAAGTGGGATCTGGCTGATCTGCCGATTGTGCCTGAAAAATGGCAGCTCCGTCCTCGTCAAGCCGCCGCGGCGCAACTGGCTGTCGTCAAAAAACTGATCAAGCAGTTTGATCAACTGGTGCACGCGGGTGATCCCGATCGAGAGGGACAGTTGTTGGTTGATGAAGTGATTGACTACGCCAAGGTCAGTGCCAACAAAAAAGCTAACATTAAGCGCCTTTTAATCAGTGACTTAAACCTTTCTGCGGTGAAGAAAGCCCTCGCGCAACTGCAAGATAACAAAGCCTACATGCCACTGTCCGTATCGGCTTTAGCGCGTTCACGCGCCGACTGGTTGTATGGAATGAATCTGTCTCGTGCCTATACCTTGTTAGGGAAACAGGCCGGCTACCAAGGCGTGTTATCGGTTGGACGTGTGCAAACGCCAGTGTTAGGACTGGTGGTGCGCCGTGATCAGGCGATAGACAGTTTTGTACCTCACCCGTTTTTTCAACTGGATGCGATCATTGCTCATCCAGAGGGAGAGATACGGGCACGTTGGCAGCCTAGTGAAGCGTGCGCAAAGTGGCAAGATGAACAGGGACGCGTCCTGTCTCGTCCCTTGGCAGAAAACGTCGCACAACGCATCGCAGGACAAACCGCGACCGTCACTGAAGCGGAGCGTCAGCAACGTAAACAGGCCGCGCCGTTGCCGTACAACTTGTCGGCACTACAAATTGACGCTTCAAAGCGGTTTGGTTTTAGTGCGCAAAAAGCACTGGATGTGTGCCAACAGCTTTACGAACGCCACAAACTGATCACTTATCCGCGCTCAGACTGTCGCTATTTGCCCAAAGGCCACTTCGCCGAGGCGAATAAGATACTCGGTGCCATCAAGCAAGGCTGTGAGACGCTTAGCCAGGCATGTGAGGGGGCTGATGCTAAGCGCAAAGGGAAGGCATGGAACGACAGTAAAGTAGGGGCTCACCATGCGATTATTCCTACGGCGAAAGTCGCGCCGACAAGCTTGTCAGCCGATGAAGCCAAGGTTTATCAGCTCATCGCGCGCCAATACGTGATGCAGTTTTACCCGGCCGCTGAATACGCAGAAGGGAAGCTCATCTTTGATATCGCAGGTGGGTGTTTTATTGCCAAAGGGAAGGTGCTGACGCATGCCGGCTGGCGTGCTTTGTTGCCGACAAATAACACCGCAGATAGCGACGCGGCCCCCTTGCCACTAATGGAGAAAGGCGAACAAGGACGCTGTGAACGCGGTGAGATTAAAGATTGCATGACAGAGCCGCCGGCGGCGTTTACGGAATCCACGCTGCTGCAGGCGATGACAGGCATTGGTCGCTATGTACAAAACAAAGCGCTGAAAGAGATATTGCGCGAGACCGACGGCTTAGGCACTGAAGCCACCCGTGCCGGTATTATTGAGTTATTGGTGAAACGTGGCTTATTAACGCGGCAAGGAAAAACTTTGCACGCTAGCGCCAGTGGTAAAGGGCTTATCGCGGCGCTGCCAGACAGTGCCACCTATCCGGATATGACCGCCGATTGGGAGCGGCAACTGCAAGATATGGCGGATCGTCAGTGTGCGTATCACCCTTTTATGCAAGAATTAACGGCACAAGTGACAGGCTTAATTGAAACCGTAAAAACATCGCCCCCACCGGCCTCGTTAAGCGATTTGCCAGCCGCCCCCACTAAATCGTTCGCGCGTAAAGGGCGGCGCACGTCCGGCTACCGAAAACGGACAGCGAAAGCAAAGCCGGCGGCTAATACAAAGTCAACGGCGACATCAGCGCGCGCCACGAAAGCGAGACGCAAAGCCGCAAAATAATGTTGTTGGAGCGGTACGCCATATTACCACCAGTATGGCGACAGCTTGCATGTGAAGCATGTGGCGAGCAAACGTACAAGGTGACCTGTTAGAACGCATAAGCGGCAATACAGCCAACCAGTGTCATCACAAACAGGAAGCCTTTAAGCACCTTGGGGTTAGCTGAAATGGCAAAGCGAACGGCCACTCGTGCGCCCAACATGGTGCCAATGGCTAAAATCAGCCCTGGTACCCAGCGCACCAGATCATCGGCAATAAACACCACTAAAGATAAGCTGGTGAAGGCGAGCGTACAGGCCAGCTTGAGCGCATTGCCACGCACTAGATCATAGTGCAGTGTACCGCACAGGGCTGCCAGTAGTACAAATCCTACCCCGGCTTGCACGAAGCCGCCATAGAAGCCTGCCAGCAAGAGACCCAACCAAGCCATGGGGGTATCTTTAACGCGCTTCGTGGGTGTTCCCTCTGGAGGGTCAAAGGTCGCGGGTTTGATCAGCATTACTAGCGTCATGGTCAGCAAAGTGCCAAGCAACAAGGGTTTCACCCAGCTTGCCGGTAGCCAAGCAGCAGCTAATGCGCCGCAAAGGCCACCGAGTAAATTGGGGAGTAAAACGGGGATAATGTCTTGTGTCTCCAACTTATTGTGGTGGCGAAAGCCTGACATGCCAGATACACACTGTAACCACACTGCCACGCGATTGGTGGCATTGGCGACATCAGCCGGCATGCCCATCACCATTAACGCAGGTAAGGTCAAGTTCGAGCCACCGCCCGCCAATGTATTAATGATCCCCGCGATCAGTCCTAAGCTGACCAGTAGCAGACCATACTCGAGGGTCATTGCCATGCACACTCCTTGTTTTGCATCGCTGCGTTGGTGTGGTTACCTTGAGTGAAAGGGGTAACCGCTTGATAGAAAAGCCCCATCAAGCATACTGTTTATGCGCAATGTTGTGAAACCTAATAGTAATACTGGCGAATCTGTTCACGCCCTTTATAATCACGTCCTACACCTGAAGTTTGGTTATTTTCGCCCTATTAGTCCTGCGAAATAAGGTTATATCACGTCATGCAGCAAGCTGTTCCATCCGCGCTTGATAAAGTTGCGCGCCGCTCCGCGCGAGTGGGGTTTGTTTATAATGTGCTTATTTCCATCATGGTCTTTGCTTTCTCTGTGGTCTCGGTGGAGTTTTGGCTTTACCAGCAAGCGCATGACCAAGAGGTGAAAGAAGTGCAACGTGCGCTGCTGGCCTATCGCTCTCGTATTGAGCTGAAAGTGACACAGAATTTGGATTTAAGCCACGGGCTTGCCACCTACATCAGCCTTAATCCGGATTTGGACCAAAAGGATTTTTCCCGCTTTGCCGGCCAGCTTAGAGATAAAACGCCCCATATTCTTAATTTTGGCGCGGCGCGAAACTGGGTGATCAGTCACGTTTATCCCAATACACTCGAGGACTCGGTATTGGGCGCTGATTATCGTGATCTTCCCGAGCAACTAGAGAGTGTTCGTGCCGCCTATGGCTCGAGGCAGCCGGTCATCTCTGGCCCTGTTGAGCTTATACAAGGCGGGACGGCGTTGATTGCCAGGCAGTCAATCGTTAACCAAAACACCGGTCTGCCTTGGGGGGTGTTATCCACGGTGTTAGATATTGATGGTTTGTTCTCCGCCAGTTTTAAGCAAGGCGAAAACTATCCTGTCCGCGCGGTATTACAAGAAAAACGCGAATCAGAATCAGTATTCACGACGGTTTATGGTGACACCTCAGTACTGAGCCAGTCGCCCGAGACGGTTACGGTCAATTTGCCGTCGGGGGATTGGCGTTTATTGGGCGTACCGCAATCGGGGTGGAAAGGGTTGCATCCTCACCCCACGGTCTGGGTTGTGGGTACAATTATTTTGCTTTTTTGGCTGGGTGGCCTGTATGGCCGTTACAATGCGGGGCGCAGTTTTGCCCAATCGATCGGGCGTGTGGTGGATGATAGCTACCGCTTTAGAAGCATTTTTAAACGTCACGATGCGGTGATGATGCTCCTCGATGCGAAAACGGGCGATATTCTTGATGCCAATGATAGTGCGCAGCAGTTCTATGGCTATGACCATGCTGCTCTAACGTCGATGCAGATCAGTGATATCAATACCCAAACCGATAGTGTCCTCAGAGAAAGCCTCTCGCAGGCACAACAGCGCGCGAAAAATTGTTTTATCTTCTCACATCGGCTTAAAAGTGGTGAGGTGCGGCAAGTGGAAGTTCATTCTTCACCGATCACCATTGGTCATGCCAAGCTGCTTTTTTCTGTGATTCATGATGTGTCAGAACGTCTTGAAGTAGAGAGAAAGCTGATGCTGAATGCAAAAATTTTCGAGCAGTCCAGTGAAGGGGTGCTGATTACCGATGCGACGGGAAGGATCGTGACGGTAAATGGTGGCTTTAGTGCGATTACCGGGTATCATGAGGAAGAAGTGCTTGGTGCCACGCCGGCCATTTTGAACTCTGGACGTCATGACAAATCGTTTTTCGATGAAATGTGGCAACAAATCGCTGACCACGGACGGTGGAAAGGCGAAATCTGGAATCGACGCAAAGATGGCGTAGTGTACCCCCAGCTACTCTCTATCAGCGTGGTGAAAGATGAGGCTGATAATGTGGTTAATTATATTGGGGTGTTCTCGGATATCACCAAGCTTAAAGATTCAGAGAAAAAACTGATTGATTTAGCCCATTATGATTCGTTAACCGAGCTGCCGAATCGTCTGTTGTTAACGTCCCGCGTTCGTCAAGCGATGAATATGCAGTCCGTTCAGCGCAATCAGATCGCTTTGATGTTTCTGGATCTCGACCAATTTAAGTTCGTCAATGACAGCCATGGCCACGCGGTGGGCGATGAGTTGTTGAAGTTGGTGAGTGATCGCTTACATGGCTTGCTTGAGGAAGGCGACACCTTGGCACGTTTGGGGGGCGATGAGTTTGTCATTCTTCGTTTGATTCACACTGATGACACCGCGTGTATTCGCTTGTCAGAAGATGTGATCCATGCCATGAACCGTTTGTTTGTCCTCGATGGCGGCATTGATGCACAAATTGGGGTAAGCATAGGTATTGCGCAATACCCAGACGATACGTCAAGTACCGAAGAGCTCCTTACGTTCGCCGATTCAGCCATGTATCACGCCAAAAAGTCGGGCCGCAATACCTATGCGTTCTATGATGATGCGTTAACCATTAATGCCAACCATAAGCTACGTTTAGCGGTGGAGTTACGCCAATGTGTACAAAACAATGAACTGGCGCTTTATTATCAGCCACAAGTGGATCTGGTGACGGGGCAAATCATTGGTGTCGAGGCGTTACTGCGCTGGCATCATCCCGAACGTGGCTTGCTGTCTCCTATTCATTTTATCGAAGTCGCGGAAGAGCGCTCAATCATTCATGATATTACCCGGTGGGTGGTGGAAACCGGTTGCCAGCAATTAAAAGCGTGGCATGATGCGGGTGCGCCGATCTCCATGGCCGTAAACATCTCTCCCCGTAACATTGCTGACGTCACTTTTGTCCAAGTAGTGGCTGAGGCATTAGATAAAACCGGCGCGGATCCGCGCTTTTTAGAGTTAGAGATCACAGAAAATACCTTGATCGAAAACCAAGCCAATGCGTTACGTGTTCTCGAACAGTTGCGTGAAAAGGGGGTTGGGATAGCGATCGATGATTTTGGTACCGGCTATTCGTCCATGGCGTACCTAAAACGTTATCCGATCTCGAAGCTAAAAATTGACCGTCACTTTATCAAAGATATTCAAAGCCAATCGCCAGACGAAGAAGAGGTTGCCATTGTTTCAGCAATGATAGCGATGGCGGATAGTCTCGGGATCGGCGTGGTGGCGGAAGGGATTGAAACGCTACATCAACAAGCCATACTGCATGAGCTTGGCTGCACCTTTGGACAAGGTTATTTATATCGTCGTCCAGCCCCTGCTGCCGATATTGGCGAGCTTTTGGGTGTGGAGAATGATTGATGTTTCACCATGCTGTTGCTGATCAAACTGTTGCCGATTAAACAGAGCAATGACTGACTTGACTCATCCTTGGATGGTCATGGCTCACATTTTTAGGGCGCAGACGCAGGAATGATGTCAATCGCTTGCGGGTTTTTTACCCTAAAAGAAAATCGCAAGGAGCACGATCATGACCCCTGTATTTACTTGGCAGCGGCTCGCTATCGCGATAGCCGCGTCGCTCTCAATGACAGCCGCAGCCTCTCCTCATATCACGGTGACCACCTCAACCACACAAGCTGATAAACCACTTGATGTAGACGCACCAGCGGTCTTCGCATTGGGAAAGAACACTTACCAAATCACCGTGGATGGCGTTGAGGGGGACTGCCAAGCCGATACGCCAAACAAAGCCAAGTTTAATACGCCGATACCGCTTGAGTGCGATACGGCCAGCACCTTTGATCTCACCATTCGCTTTGCTGGTGACTATGGCTTTTATTATCAAGCGGATACGCGCACATTACGGGTAAAGCGTGAGCCAAAAAAGACGGCCTCGACCTTTAAGCGGCCTTTGCCAGATGTGCAATGCCAGCAGTATCAAGGCGGGCCGGTTACTCTGCAACTGGGCGATAGCTTTGCCGAAGGGACCCGTCTAAAAGAAGCGCTCAGTGGCCAGGTGGTGCGTGTAAAGGATCACAGTGTCACGCTGACGCCGGCACCGAACAGTGGTGGCTTGGTACTCTTAGCCCCGGTTGACGCGCCTTCTCCTACGTTTAGCTACCGGAATGCCAATATCTATTTTGTGATGGTGGACAGGTTTAATAATGGCGATCCGAGCAATGATCACAGTTATGGACGCCATCAAGATAACGCACAGAACATTGGCACCTTTCATGGCGGAGATCTGCAAGGGGTGATCGATAAACTGGATTATATCCAGTCGCTCGGCACAGATGTGATCTGGTTATCGCCGATCGTCGAGCAAGTCCATGGCTTTGTTGGCGGTGGGAGCAAGGGCAGCTTTCCTTTTTATGCCTATCATGGCTACTGGTCACGTGACTTTACCCAAGTAGACAAAAACTTTGGTGATGACACCGTACTCAAAACCCTCGTGGATGAAGCGCACCAGCGCGGCCTAAAAGTGTTTCTTGACGCTGTGGTTAACCACCCAGGTTATGCCACGCTCGCGGACTTACAACAAGATGGGATTAATGTCGTCAATGACGCTGAGTTGCCAGAAAAATGGCAAGATTGGCAGCCCGATAAGGGGCAAAGTTGGCATGACTTCCATCAGGCCATTGACTACAAGAGCACCCACTGGCACCAATGGTGGGGCAAAGACTGGGTGCGAGCTGGGTTACCTGGTTATGATCAGCCCGGCAGCAGTGATAAAACCCTGACACTGGCTGGGCTACCCGACTTTAAAACGGAATCCGATCAGCCAGTGACGCCACCGCAATGGTTGCTCAACAACCCAGGTACCCGCGTTGAAGCGCGCGATAACTATACCGTGAGTGATTACTTACTGGAATGGCAAACCCAATGGGTAGAGCGTTTCGGTATTGATGGCTTTCGGGTGGATACGGTCAAGCATGTTGATGGCGAAGTATGGCGAGCATTGAAATCGCAAGCCTCTGCGGCGTTAGAGACGTGGCGGCATCAGCATGGCAAAACGGGAGAGCCGTTTTGGATGATGGGAGAAGTGTGGGGCCACCGTGCTTATCGCAGCCCTTATTTTGACCAAGGCTTTGATGCCTTGATTAATTTCGATTTGCAAAAGCAGATGGACAAGGGAGCGTATTGCCTCAGTGAAATGCAAGACACTTATCAAGCGTATGCTGACACCATGGCAAAAGAGGGCGATTTCATTCCGGTAAGCTATATGTCGTCCCATGATACTGAGCTTTTTTTCAGTCGCTTTAAAGACGCCAGCATGCAGCGTGGTGCCGCTAACGCACTGTTGCTGGCGCCTGGTGCGGTACAAGTGTTCTATGGTGATGAAGTTGGGCGTGACTTGGGCCCTTACGGAGACGATTTCCATCAAGGTACCCGTTCAGACATGATATGGCAGCGCAATGATATGCAAACAGATTTGCTAAACCATTGGCGTAAAGTGGGCCAGTTTAGGCAAGATCATCCGGCGATTGGGGCAGGTACGCACCAAGTCATCCCCCAAGCGGGGGCCTATGTATTTTCTCGTCAACGCGGCGAAGATACCGTGGTTGCGGCATTTGTCGGGCGGCAAGCGAAGTAACCGCCTTTAATGCGCACACACGAAAAAACCCACCGTTCGATGAACGGCGGGCTTAAATATTGGTCGGTCTGACTGGATTTGAACCAGCGACCCCTGACACCCCATGACAGTGCGCTACCAGACTGCGCTACAGACCGACTAAGCGCTATATTACGAATCGGCCTAGTGGGTGTCAATTGCCAAGGGGCATTGTTTTTCGGTTTTTCAACCGTTTGGCTATTAAAGCGTCAACCCACCGTAGCGATGTGACATTTTACTCTGCCTCTTGCTCATCACGACGACGGCTCTTCGGGATAATAAAAGCGTTTCAGTTCATGCATCACTTGCATCAGCAGTGACAACTGCGGTTTCCCCTCTGGCAACGGTGTATAGTGCTTATCAAACACCTTATAGTTGCCAAACTTATCCACCACGGTGGTTTTTTGCGGTTGTACCACCACGATATCTCGGCTATCGCCGGCGAGCACCCACTTGCGTGGACGGTTTTTAAGCTCGAACAAGTTGGTTCCACTGCTATACGTCTCCGCCGGAGAGCTGACCGATAACATGGATTCCATCAATGTGGGGGCCACATCTAGGTGGCTACTATAATGCGCAGTTTGCTCCGCATTTTGGTTGGGCCAATGCATAATCATGGGCACTTGTAACTGATATCGGCTGTAGTTTGAGTTTGAGCCCCAACTGTTGAGCCCGGTTTCGTTAAATTCCATCCCGTGATTGGCGGTGATCATCACCACGGTATTGTCCAATTGCCCTGACTGGCCTAGGTGCTCAAGCAAGCGGCCAAGTTGGTCATCGACATAATGCGCGGCGTTGTTGTAGCTGTTTTTTAATACCAAGCTTGTCTGAGTATCGACCCCTGCCATGGCACTATCCAGTGCCGGTTGAAAAGGCTGTGGGTAGTCACCACCTTGCTCATATTCATTCACGGTTGCTAATTCTAGGTAACCAAACCATGGCTTGTCGGTTTCGCGACTTCCCAGCCAGTTTTGCATCGTGCTGACGGCCTCGGCATCGGCTTGCCAAGCGGGTTTGTCCGATTGACTATCGCGTTCAAGCGCTTGGCTGAAAATACTTTGATAATAAATGGGATTGGCAAAATGATCGCCACTAAACAACCCCAGTTGATAATCACGCTGTTTGAGTGTTTCTATCAGTACCGGACGCAGCCCCTCGGTACGGGCGCTTTGCGCATAACTGCCAGGCAAGCCGTAGAAAAAGCCAAACAACCCCGCCATGTCGTCATTGCTGCTGCTAAAGTGATTTTTAAACCACAGGTTTTGATTAGCAAACTGGTGGAGGTGAGGCATGGTGACTGGGTTTACCATATCCGCACGCAGTCCCTCTACCATCACCATCAGTAAGTTTTTCTGATATTTGTTGGCATCCGGTGCAAAGGCAAGCGGCTGAAGGGGGTACCGGATCACTTCGCTGGTTTCTTGTCCACGTTGTTCACGCAAACGTTGGTACTCTTGCCTGTCGAGCAAGCCGTACTTTTCCATAAAGGTTTTCGCGGTCATCGGATAGGAGACCGGGAAGGTAGAGCGCTGTGCGGTGACCGGGCTATATATGAAAGCGTCCGCCCAAATATGGATAAGATGGCTAGAGATAAAGCAAAGCGCAAAGACGGTAGCCACGGGGATACCAATCCGTTTACGCGTCAGTTTACGCAGTTTGCGCCACACCCATTCGGCAATAATCAACTCTAAGATAAAAATAGCAGGCACAGCAATAAACAAGTATTGCCAATGCGCATTCATATCGGTTTTTTCGCCGCTTAACAGCAGCTCCCACACCAGCGGGTTAAGGTGAAGGTGCAGGGTTTGGTAAGCGTAAATATCGAGCAGCAGCACCATCATCCCAACAGTGGCAACCAGTACGGCAAACAGCCGCATTAACCGCTGAGAGGGAATGAGAAAACTGGCCGGGAAAATAATCAGAATATAAAGCGCAAACACCAGAAAGCCAAAGTGTCCAACCCAGTTGAACACCAAGTAGCTTTGCCCTAATAGGGTTTCAGGCCATCCCGATTGGCTGATGTAGCGCGTGCCCAGCAACATAGCGGCAATGATGTTAAAAAAGCTAAACCAATGCCCCCAACTGATGAGCTGGGATACTTTGTCACGATACGATGTTCCGCTATCAACCATACAAATTTATTCTTCTCTTATTAGCGACTGCTGCTTTATGCATTATTGCTTATCGATAGATGCCATTAATGCCTGGGCAAACTTGTCGGCAAATGCCTGGCGTTGGGCGGCAGGGATATTGTGATTGAGGATGTTGGTGGCGACATTCCCGATCACCATCAGCGATAAATCTGTCGATGCATCGTGTTGCTCTAACACGTTGACAACATCGTTGATAATACGTTCCACTTGCTCGTCGTCATATTTTGAAGTTACAGGCATAAATTCGTCTTTTCTTCTTAAAACCAAAGCAGCGTATAATAACTCACACTTTAGTCTTACTGAAAATCTTTTCAATCATGACCCTCACGCTTTCTAACGTAATATTGCATCAAATCGTTAAGCAAGATGATGATTCGCTTAACGTTCACCTTCGAGACGGCCCGTTGCCGCTGACCGAGCAGACAGAAAGCCTGATGGGAGACATTCATCGGGTTTATCATGCAAAAGCAGGCAAAGGGTTTGCTTTGTTTGACACCGAGAGTGACTTCCAGCAGTGGTTAAAGGCTTATCGTACCGGTGGACTCGACTTTCAAGCCTTGTCCGAAAAAGCGGTGGAGCGCTTGCGTGCTGAACTAGCCAAATACCCTTTTGCCGATAACGGCACCCTGGTGATGGCGCACTATCGAGCGCTCGCGACGGATTATCTGTTTATCGGCGTGCTTGAGTCCAAGCACAGTTTACGCGTCACCGATGAATTGGAGGTAAATGCCACCGAGTATCTCGATGTGAGCAAGATGGATATCGCTGCGCGCATTGACTTATCGACGTGGGAGACGGACGCCGAGTCAAACCGTTACCTTTCCTTTATCAAAGGTCGCGTGGGGCGCAAAGTCGCTGATTTCTTCCTCGACTTTCTACAAGCGGAAGTGGGAATGGATAGCAAGCAGCAAAACCAGGTGCTGATGCAAGCGGTAGAAGACTACTGCGACGATGCTCGCCTCGACAAGGAAGAAAAGAATAACTATCGCAAACAAGTTTTTGATTATTGTAATGATCAGCTTAAAGCGGGCGATGAAGTGGTGGTGAAAGAGCTGGCCGGTGAACTGCCAGCGACGCCTGAAGGCACTGACTTTTATCAGTATGCTAACCAGCAAGGGTATGAGCTTGAAGAGCAGTTCCCGGCTGACAGAACCACGATGCGAAAGCTCACCAAGTTTGTCGGGGCCGGTGGCGGTTTGTCGGTAAACTTTGATGCCATGCTGTTGGGGGAACGTGTGTTTTATGATCCAGAGACAGATACGCTGACCATAAAAGGCACGCCGCCGAACTTGCGCGACCAGCTTCAGCGCCGCTTGTCGAGCCGAGATGACGACTAGCGTCTAAATCACTAACCTTGGTTGGGTCAGATTTATCTTGATGATAAAAAGCGGGACACCTGATGGTGTCCCGCTTGTTTCTTTACTTTGCCTCGTGCCGTGTTCGCAACAAAACCTTATCGGCGTTTTTATGCGCGATCGGGCTGAGCGTCTAGGGTCGCAGCGTCATCAGTCTGCACGGTTTGTGCTGGATCGACTTTATCAACAAACCAACCCATATAGCTGGTCACGATAGTCACAGCGATACAAACAAAGCTTAGCCACATAAACGGCGCATACGACAAGGTGGCGACCCCTAAGATGCTTGCCATATAAATGCCGTTGTCACTCCAAGGCACCATCCCGGATGTCAAGGTACCACCGAACTCGGCGTTACGTGACAAGTTCTTACGCTGATAACCCAAGCGGTCGTAGTTTTTCGCACAAATTTTGGGGGTCAGTATCAGTGACACGTACATCGCTGAGCCAAAAATGTTACCCATAAAGGCCGTGCCAATGGTGGAGGTGGCCAAGCTACCCGCGCTTTTAACGCGACGTTCAAAGAGATTCGCAATGGTGTGCAGCACGCCCACTTTTTCCAGCAAGCCACCAAAACCGAGACCAAATACAATCACTGCCACAGACCCAAGCATGGACGACATACCGCCGCGATTGAGAATAGCATCAATAAAATCGACCCCTGATGCGACAGAGAAGGGGGCCCAGGCGGTGTTAATCGCCGCAACAGGGGCCATGTCTTGTAACATCACTGCCCAAACAACCCCGAGTAATGAGCCAAAGCTAATCACTGGGAACGATGGAAGGCGCATGGCGAGCAACGCGAGTACGATGAGCACAGGAATAAATGACATCGGAGTGATCACAAACTGATCCTGCATCGCCTGTTTCACCATTTCTACCTGGCTCATATCGACATTGCCAGCGTAGTGCCAACCCACAAGGGTAAATAGAATGCCGGTAATGATGTAGCTAATAAGCGCAATCGGAAGCATCCCTTTAATATGCTCGACAATTTCCACGCCTGACATGGATGAAGCCAGGATCACCGAATCAGACAGCGGGGACATTTTGTCGCCGAAATAACAGCCAGAGAGCACCGCACCCGCGGTCATTGGCGCGGGGATCCCAAGGCCTTGGCCAATCCCCATCATCGCAATCCCCGCGGTACCCGCCGCGCCCCAAGAGGTCCCCGTCGCCAAAGCGGTTAACGAGCAAATCAACATGGTCGCTAAAAGGAAGATAGAAGGATGGATAGCTTTCAGACCATAGTAAATAATAGTGGGGACAATGCCGCCGGCAATCCAGGTGCCCACGAGTGCGCCCACGGAAAGGAGGATTAACACCGCGCCAAGGCCGTTGGAAATCCCTTTGGTCGCTGCCGACTCAAGATCTTTGTATTGATGGCCTAATTTGAGTCCCAAACCCATGATCACAAACCAGCCAATAAACAGTGCTAGTTGGATAGGTAAATCGAGTTTTGCGGTAAACGAAAACGCGAGCGCCAAAAATGCACCCAGCGCTAGGATGACCTGAACGATGGATGGTAATCGAATTTGATGTGTTGTCATAACTGAACCTTCTTCACGTCGCACTCGGTGACAACCGATAGGGCGAACGTATCAATATCATTATCGGAAGGTGGATCGTCTGTGATTGCGCGACTACTCCCTGCGCGATTTAGCGATGCAACTAGCAACAACCAAACTCACATCACTGTCCGTGTGTCAGTATCCTTTTTTCCATTTGTGAGGCGTCATACTCTAGCTAACAGAACAATGAGATGGGAAACATTTTTGTCGCTTATGTGAGTCAAACGCGAGCTGAGTTAATTGTCATTATGAGTTGTTTATCTTGTGTTTTTCAAAGGTTACCTGCGTGTTTTTTATTAATGATCTTTATGTGTATGAGGGCAGTGTTTTTCGACGTATGTACGTTAAACCAAGTAAGGGATCAGTGACGGAATGTTTAAAAAATGGTGGATAATTGAGCAGAAAAAGGGGCTAACCTGACGACTGAGAAAAGACGTGTTAGTATCAAAAACGTTTTTTCACTGACTGTCGAACTTTATACGACGGTCACACAACATGGAGTGTGAAAATTATGATGCGAGTAGGTTTAGTTGGCTGGCGCGGCATGGTGGGATCGGTGCTGATGCAGCGTATGGTAGAAGAAAAAGATTTCGACCATATCGAACCTGTCTTTTTTAGTACCTCTCAAGTGGGTATCGACGCACCGAACTACGGTAAGGATGCGGGCACCTTAAAAGATGCTTACGACATTGAGATGCTAAAAACCCTCGATGCTATTATCACCTGCCAAGGCGGAGACTACACCAACGATGTTTACGCAAAGCTGCGTGAATCAGGTTGGAAAGGCTATTGGATTGATGCGGCGTCATCACTACGAATGGCAGATGATAGTATCATCACCTTGGATCCGATTAACTTCAAACAAATCCAAGCGGGTATTCATCAAGGCACGCGTACCTTTGTGGGGGGTAACTGTACCGTCAGTTTAATGCTGATGGGCTTGGGCGGCTTGTACCAAAACGGGTTGGTCGAGTGGATGACTGCCCAGACGTATCAAGCTGCGTCTGGCTCAGGCGCCAAGCATATGCGCGAATTGATCAGCCAAATGGGTGTGATCAACGATGCCGTTAATACCGATTTGGCCAGCCCTGCTACCTCTATTCTGGACATTGACCGCAAAGTGGCGCAAACCCTACGCTCGGGTGATTTCCCAAGTGACAACTTTGGCGTGCCGCTTGCCGGCTCACTGATCCCTTGGATTGATGTGAAGCGCGACAATGGTCAAAGCAAAGAAGAGTGGAAAGCTTCGGTGGAGACTAATAAGATCTTAGGGTTAGACCACAATCCGATCCCTATCGACGGTACGTGTGTTCGTGTCGGGGCGATGCGTTGTCACAGTCAGGCACTGACCATTAAGCTGAAAAAAGCGGTGCCAATGGATGAAATTGAAGACATGATTGCATCACATAACGACTGGGTCAGTGTGGTGCCTAATGAGCGCGATGTGACCATGACGGATCTGAGTCCGGCTAAAGTGACAGGCACCATGTCTGTGCCTGTGGGTCGTTTACGTAAACTGGCAATGGGTGATGATTTCCTCAATGCCTTTACCGTGGGTGACCAGCTGCTGTGGGGCGCGGCAGAGCCTCTGCGTCGTACATTGCGTATTATCTTGTCGGAAAAAGCGCAAGACTAATCACTGAGCGATAACCACCGCAAGCCGCCAACGTCGTTGGCGGTTTTTTTGTGTCCGGCGTTCTGTATCGCTTAGTCCTAGCGTTTCAAGCGCGCATAAAAAAGGAGGCGATAGACGCCTCCTTAGCTTCAAGCTTTTTCGTAAGCTGACTTAGCCTGCGAAGTTTTTCGCCACGAAGTCCCAGTTAACCAGCTTCCAGAAGGCAGCCAGATAGTCTGGACGCACGTTGCGATAATCGATGTAGTAAGCGTGCTCCCAAACGTCCACAGTCAGTAGTGGTGTTTCACCGTCGTGAGTCAGTGGGGTTTCAGCGTTTGATGTGTTGACGATCGCCACTGAACCATCAGCTTTTTTCACCAGCCACGTCCAGCCAGAGCCGAAGTTGGTGACTGCTGCGTTGGTGAATTGCGTTTTAAACTCGTCAAAAGAGCCAAAGGCTTTCGTGATTGCGTCTGCAACGTCACCAGTCGGCTCGCCGCCACCGTTAGGGCTTAGGCAGTGCCAGTAGAAGGTGTGGTTCCACACTTGCGCGGCATTGTTGAATACGCCGCCTGAAGAGTTTTTGATGATCTCTTCGAGTGACTTACCTTCAAAATCAGTCCCTTCAATCAGACCATTAAGCTTCACGACATAGGTGTTGTGGTGCTTGTCGTAGTGATAGTCCAAGGTTTCTTTTGAGATATGTGGTTCTAGTGCATCTTTTGCGAACGGGAGTTCTGGTAGTTGGAATGACATTGCTTATATCTCCGTTTTTATCGTGAGAGTGCTTCCTGTAGTCCATCACCGGCGCTCAAGCGTGTGGTTTGTCATCAATGATCACACGAACCACCCATCACCTAAGCATCGGGTGTGGCTACTATTTTCGTTTTGCTCAGTGTAGTTTAGCAAGTTTTTACTTTATTAAAAGGATCGCGGTAAAATTTTTATGCCTAATCCCACAAAAGATTTAGGCATTTTTTTCCGGCTTGTTAACCAGTAGAATCAAGACAAGATTCACAGACAGTGTTCGAGGAAGCAATGGAAACAACGGACAAAATCAAGCAGCAAATCGAAGAAAATGCGATTCTGCTTTACATGAAAGGGTCGCCAAAACTGCCAAGCTGTGGTTTTTCGTCACAAGCCTCTCAAGCGCTTATGTCGTGTGGTGAAAAGTTTGCATACGTGGATGTATTACAAAACCCAGATATTCGCGCAGAGCTGCCTGTATACGCGCAGTGGCCAACCTTTCCACAACTTTGGGTTGATGGTGAATTAGTCGGTGGTTGTGACATCATTCTGGAAATGTTCCAAAAAGGTGAGCTACAGCCACTGGTCAAAGAAGCGGCCGAGCGCCGTGATGCGAGCGAAAACGAATAACGCGGTTACTGATGTGACAGGCCTTGAAAAAGCCACGTCTTGGACGTGGCTTTTTGTATTCATCGGTGCGTGAAATCGCGCGTTACGTTTGTTTGGCGCCCCCGCTTAGAGCACCATGGCCGCGAGCCAGCCAAACGCAATTAATGGCAAATTGTAATGAATAAAGGTGGGGACGACCGTATCCCAAATATGTTCGTGCTGACCGTCGGCATTGAGCCCGGACGTGGGGCCCAAGGTGGAGTCTGACGCCGGCGAGCCTGCGTCGCCCAACGCGGCTGCCGTGCCTACCAACGCAATTGTTGCCATCGGTGAAAAACCAAATGCCAGTGAGAGGGGCACGTAAATCGTCGCGATAATGGGAATGGTCGAGAAGGACGAGCCAATCCCCATGGTGACCAGTAGACCCACCACCAACATTAGAAAAGCCGCCAGTGGCTTATTCTCACCAATGGAGCCAGACAGGGACGCGACCAAGGATTCGACACCCCCTGTCGCTTTCATGACGGCGGCAAAGCCCGCGGCGGTGATCATGATAAAGCCAATCATCGCCATCATGTGCACGCCTTTGGTAAAAACATCTTGGGTGTCTTTCCAGCGGATCACGCCACCAAAGGTAAACACCATAAAGCCAGCCAACGAGCCCACAATCATTGATCCGGCCATCAGCTGAACACTTAGCGCGGCAACAATCGCAATCGCGGCGACCCACAAGTTGCGCGATTGAATGCCTTGGTTTTCCGGCTCAGCGCTGAGTACGTCTTTTTCACTGTATTGGCGAGGCTGACGGTAGCTGATAAAGGTGGCGAACAACAGGCCAACGACCATACCCGCAGCAGGCAACAGCATCGCGGTAGGAACCTGGCTCGCAACCACATCAAGACCATTGTCATTGAGATTTTTGAGCAAAATGTTGTTCAAAAAGATGCCGCCAAAACCGACCGGTAACACCATATACGGCATGATTAAGCCAAAGGTGAGTACACAGGCGACCAATCGACGGTCGAGCTTTAAGCGTTGGAACACATGCAATAGAGGGGGGATCACAATGGGAATAAAGGCAATGTGGACCGGGATTGCGTTTTGCGACGAAATCGCTAACAGGCCTAATAGGACTAAAACAACGTATTTAAAGGTGGCGGTATTGGCATCGGTGGGACGCGCGTTTAACTTGCGGATCACCGAGTGCGCAAGCACATCCGTGATCCCAGAACGGCTGATAGCGACCGCAAAGGTGCCGAGCATCGCATAGCTCAGGGCAATGGTGGCGCCGCCACCCAGTCCGCCCTCAAAGGCACTAATGGTGTCGGAAATACTAAGACCACCGACCAAGCCACCAAGGACGGCGCTGAATGTGAGCGCGACAACGACATTTACACGCATAAGCGCCAATGCCAGCATGACGCAGACTGAAATGACTACCGGGTTCATTAAACATTCCTGCTATAGGTGTGGTGACTGCAGCTTCACTGCAGGGATTATCTATGGTTTTGTAATTAAGCTACCCAGTTTGCGCAAAATTTTGTCCGTGTCGAGGGGTAATCGGTTTTTTTTGGTTACTTTCTTTCATGCTTGTCAGCCTTGCTGAAAGTCGCGACCAGTAAAGTAGGCAAGAAGGCGCGCCTGCAAATGCTGGTGGTGTGAGTAGCAGTGGTGTGGGGGGGAAAGCAATCGCAGGCCACACGCAGGCACGCCGTTAACCCATCCCTGGGGGCTCCGCCGCGCCGTCCTTGGCGCGGAGGGCCTGCTTAGCGGCCAGCAATCGCTTCTAATGTCATTCAGGGCAGAACATAGATCGAAAAAAGCCGGCCTATGTAGGCCGACTTGTTGGGTGATGGCTAAGTTGCAGGGCTTAGAACAAGTAGTTCAGCTGCAAACCATAGATGTACGCGTCGCCACCGGCTGAGAACGCAAACCCGTCTTCAGTGCCGTCGACTTGGTCGCCGTCTAGGTAAGCGAAACCCGCGTCAACAGAGAGGTTCTCGTTCGCAGTGTAGGTCGTACCCAGGCTCCACCAGTGACGGTCAGAATCAGGGATACTGAGTGTGCGGTCTTCAGCGTCAACAGGGCTTTCATCATAGGCGTAACCCGCGCGGAAGGCCCAGTGGTCATCCATGGTATAAGTCGCACCCAATGCGTAGCGCCAGCTATCGTTCCAGTTTTCGTCTTTTTGCAGGCATTGATTATCAACGTTATTTACTAAATCATTACATTGTTCCCCAGTAGCTTTAAGCTCTTGGAAGCTATCCCAGCCGACATACATCGCGCTGTAGTGCACCGCAATTTGTTGGTTAAGTTGGTGGAAGCCAGAAAACTCGATAACCTCTGGTAAATTAAGCTCTAGTTCACCACTGACCTTATCGAATTGACCAGGAGTCCCAGTGCCATAAGTTGACAATCCCTCATAATCTCCCTCAAGCGTTATATCCGTTTGCGAGCGGTAGGAAAGGCCAAAACGGTTGTCCTCATCCATTTCCCAAAGAACACCCAAATTCCAGCCAAAGCCCCAGCCATCACCTTTGAGGTGAGCTATTCTGGTTTTAGGATCGGTTATATTAAATGATGATAGCGTTGCAGAACCTGGACCAGGACCGTCGAAATCAATTGCGCCTGCCCCTGCAAACCGATTCAACTCCGCGTCTGCATAAATAGCGCTTATCCCTGCGCCGATACTCCATTGATCGTTGAGTTTGTAGGCTATATTGGGATTAAAATTCATCGTTACTAGAGCTGTATCACCCGCCCCTGGGCCGGCGGCAAAATCTTTTGAATATTCAGTTGATAGGCCAAAATTGGAGAAGGCAGAGAAACCAACGGCGAGCCGTTCGTCAATTGGCTTAATCAAGTGGAAATTGGGCACATACTCAGTCGGAGCAAGGTCTTTTTCTTCGGTTGAAAGATTTGCAGCCTGTAGTGCTTGTTTATTGAGAAGGCCATCTCCACCACTTTCAATATCCGCGTGAACATCAGGATCAATAATGGTTAAGCCGCCCGAGAACGCGGTGGTGTTAAAACGAGTTAGGGCAGCGGCGTTGCGTGCGCCTACTGCGGCATTATCTGCGATAGCGGCTTCACCGGCAAAAGCACGCCCCAAACCGGATACCGAGGTCTCTGATACTTGAAAGCCAGCACTGTGTGCTTGTACGGCTAACAAAGATAAACTGGTTGCCACTAGCGATTTCTTAAATAGTGATGACATAACGCGCCTCACTCCTTTGTTAATTAGCTTCTTGTTCTTTGGGGCCGCCTCTTCAAAGCCCATCTTACGTGGGCGAGAGAAGTGGTCGGATGTTCTACAGGTTCAATAGTGGCACCAATTTCACGTTTGTTAAAGGTTGGTTTCAAAACGGGTAACACGGTATTTCACCTGGTTAGGCTGACATTGTTTCTATCGGTTGTTTTAAGTAAAAACTCTATTTGAGTAATAACTATGTTCAGCCCCTATTTAACGTGATTTTTACATTTATATTTTGTCGCTCACTCCTCATGTGCCTGTTTAATAATGGTTAGTCTGATCGCCAAATAAAGGCCAAAATAAGATCACGAAAATGTGACCGCAAACAAATTGTTAACAAGTCTAAGCGGAACTTTTTGTGGTTGGTGAACACGTTTGGCGTCAATCATGCAGAGCCGGTAGCAACGCAAAGGTTGCGTTGTTGCCGACCTGACTGTGCGTATGTGATCTCTCTATCAGCGTGATTAGGTAGAGGGGGACGCTGTGCTCTCCGAGGTGGAGGGAAGTGGCCAACCGCCTAAACGTTTCCAACGATTGACAATTTCACAGAATAGCTCAGCGGTGCGCTCGGTATCATAGAGTGCACTATGCGCCTCTTTATTATCGAACGGGATCTGCGCCGTTTGGCAGGCTTTAGCCAATACCGTTTGCCCGAGCGCCAGTCCGCTCAGGGCGGCGGTATCAAAGGTGGCGAAAGGGTGGAACGGGTTACGCTTGAGCTTTGCCCGCTCGGCGGCGGCCATTACAAAGCTATGATCGAAATTGGCATTGTGGGCGACCATAATGGTGCGTTGGCATTCCGCTGCTTTTTGCTCTTTACGGATCAGCTTAAAGATTTCCCGCAAGGCCTCGCCCTCATCAACCGCGCCACGTAGTGGGCTATAAGGGTCACGGATGCCGGTGAACTCTAGAGCGGCTGGCTCGAGGTTAGCGCCTTCAAAAGGGGTGACATGAAAGTGCAGCTTTTTGTCTGGCATTAGCCAGCCCTGCTCATCCATTTTTAGTGTCACGGCACATATTTCTAGCAGTGCATCGGTTTGGGCATTGAAGCCGGCTGTCTCAACGTCGACAACGACAGGGAAATAACCACGGAATCGGGCTTTGAGACTGTTTGGATCACTTGCTTGGCTCATGCTGATGTCACTTTACTAACAATAAGAAAAGCGTGATTATCGCAAATAGTGGCGTTAAGCTAAAGTCGGCGTGTCACGCGTCGATAACTTTATAATCATTTGTTTGTGTCTTAGTCATGTTTCGGTCACTGTCCTAGCGGTGACGTACGCAACCTTGCAAGCAGTAAACTGTGCGTGAAGACAGAATCACGCGACGTACGGAGTCTGTAATGGCGTTTTGTCCTGTTGATTTAATAAAATGGCGCTTTGTGGTGGTGTTGTCATGTGTTGGTCTGCTTCTGCCCAACCAAGCGTCTGCCAACAAGCAGTACGTGGCATCCTTGGGGGAGTCAAACTGGACAGTGACGATTGATACGCCAATCGAGTGCCGGCTAGAGCATGACGTGCCAGGGTACGGGCAGGCCTCGTTTACGTCGCGGGCGAGCAAAGACATGAATCTCGATTTCTCACTCGATATGCAGCGGCCCATGGGTGAGACCGCGCAGGTATCATTGCTTTCCATGCCCGCTGACTGGATGCCCGGTGAACCCGCACGTTATATGGACCAGCTCAAATTTTTCAAGCAATTTAATGGTTTTGTGGGCGGTCAAACGGCTTGGGCGATGCTGAGTGAGTTAGAGGCAGGTCGCTTCCCGACGTTTAGCTTTAAAGATTGGCGGCGTCAGCGGCAGCAGGTAGATGTGGCGCTATCGGCGGTGGCATTTGGCTCGCCATATAATGAATTCAGCCGGTGTCTGAATAAGCTTTTGCCTTATGCGTTTGAGGATATTTCTTTTACGGTGTTGCGCTACCAAGAAAATAGCGATGAGTTGACCAAAGCCAGCCGCCAGCGACTCACGCAGATAGCCGAGTTTGTTCGTTACAGCGACGATATCGATTTGGTGTTAGTGGCGACCTATTCAGATGCACGAGGCACCCGTGAAGCCAACCAGCAAATGTCGGAGCGGCGGGCGAAGAAATTGCGCGACTACTTCACCTCGCTGGGCTTGCCTGAAGATAGAATTACCGTTGAGGCCTATGGCGAACGCCGCCCGATTGCCGACAACGATAACCCGATTGGACGCAGCAAAAACCGCCGTGTGGTGATTTCGTTGGGAAGAACTTTGTTGTAGACGATAGCTGCAGACGTTATCACAGACAGCACATGCGGCGATAAAACAAAGACAGCACAAAAAAGCCCGGCATCTCGTGCGCCGGGCTTTTCATTTTGACCTGTCTTGCTGTGTTAGCCGTTCAGACCCGCAGAAGCACTTTTGTTCTGGATCAGCTCGAGCTTGTAACCATCAGGGTCAGTAACAAACGCGATTTCAGTGCTACCGCCTTTGACTGGGCCTGGCTCACGGGTGATGTTGCCACCCGCTTGGCGGATTTGATCACAGGTCGCGTAAACATCATCGACCCCAATGGCGATATGGCCAAAGGCGTTACCGTGATCGTACTCGCTTTCACCCCAGTTATAGGTCAGCTCAATCACGGCACCTTCTGATTCGTCGCTATAGCCGACAAACGCGAGGCTATATTTATACTGCTCATTTTCATTGGTGCGTAACAAACGCATTCCCATTACTTCGGTGTAAAACTTGATAGCACGGTCTAGATCACCGACGCGGATCATAGTGTGTAGAATTCTGCCGTTTGACATGACGTTGCTCCTTTTTTGCTTGCCAGTGCTCGCCCTCGATGGCGTTAGCTATCTGGATAAACTTTTTCTTTGTACTCACATAAATCTTCAATGATGCAACTGCCACAGCGAGGTTTTCGTGCGAGGCAGGTGTAGCGTCCATGCAGAATTAGCCAGTGGTGCACATCGACCTTAAATTCTTTCGGCACCACCTTGATCAGTTTTTCTTCTACGTCATTGACGTTTTTACCCATCGCGAACTTGGTACGATTGGACACGCGAAAAATGTGGGTATCGACAGCGATGGTGGGCCAACCAAACGCGGTGTTGAGTACCACATTGGCGGTTTTGCGTCCCACGCCGGGCAGGGCTTCTAGCGCCTCTCTACTTTCTGGTACCTCGCCATGGTGTTGTTCAATCAAGGCGCGGCAAGTTTTAATCACGTTCTCGGCTTTGGAATTAAACAGGCCAATATTTTTGATATAGGACTTCACCCCATCCACGCCCAATGCCAGTAGCCCTTCGGGCGTATTGGCCACTGGATACAGCTTATCGGTGGCTTTATTGACACTCACATCGGTTGCTTGCGCAGACAGTAACACCGCGATTAGCAACTCGAAAGGGGTTGACCAATTGAGTTCCGTTTGCGGGTTTGGGTTGTTATCGCGCAGGCGTTCCAGAATTTGCCGTCGTTTTTCTTTATTCATTTATCCTATCCTGTCGATCATTGATTACCCGTCACACGCGCGCGCTCAATCACTGGCTTGTCGTCTTTTTCTGTTTTACTGGCAAGGTGTGTATCAATGATGTTCTTCAACGCGATCAGAAAGCCGACCGCGAGAAACGCGCCTGGTGGCAATATCGCTAGTAGAAACTTGGTGTCGAATTGAAAAATTTCAATCCGCAGTGCGGCAGCCCAATCACCGAGCAAG
This sequence comes from Salinivibrio sp. HTSP, assembly GCF_003390965.1. NCBI lineage: Bacteria > Pseudomonadati > Pseudomonadota > Gammaproteobacteria > Vibrionales > Vibrionaceae > Salinivibrio > Salinivibrio sp. HTSP. Next base: position 2,623 of record NZ_PXUD01000049.1, on the reverse strand, counting down.
AGGTCGGCGCCATCAAACAAGGTGCCATTGCCGATGATTTCGCGAATAGCGCCGAGTACCACCAAGGCTGCTGTCATGCCGGTGCCCATCCAAAAACCATCGCTCACTGACAAACCAACAGGATTTTTGGAGGCAAAGGCTTCGGCACGGCCGATGATAATACAGTTGGTGACAATCAAGGGGATAAAAATCCCCAGTGATTGATAAAGGCCGTAAGCATACGCATTCATGACCAGTTGCACACAGGTCACCAGTGAAGCAATCACCATCACGAAAATAGGAATCCGTACCTCTTTAGGTACCCAGTCTCGGATCAGTGACACAATTAAATTAGAGCCAACGAGTACGGCCAAGGTGGCGACCCCTAGGCCAAGTGCATTGGTGACGGTAGCGGATACCGCCAAAAGTGGACACAGCCCCAATAACTGCACAAACGCTGGGTTATTACTCCACAAGCCATTTTTCATTAGCTCTTTGTGGGCGCTATTCATGACGCTCCTCCGCAATTAACTGGTTGGTTGATCAGCGCTTCTTGGCGTTGACTCACAAACCAAGCCGCCTTTTTGACGGAGCCGACAACCGCGCGCGGGGTAATGGTGGCACCGGTAAACTGATCAAACTGCCCGCCGTCTTTTTTCACCGCCCAGCGCGCATCATCCTCACTGGTGACGGTTTTGCCGCTAAAGCTATGGATCCAATCTGACACCCGCAAGCTCACTTTATCACCCAGCCCCGGGGTTTCGTTATGCTCGAGAACCCTTACGCCCAGCACCTGGTGACTAGTCGCGTCCATACCGATCAAGACCTTGATAGCACCATTGTAGCCATTAGGGGCGATGGCTTGGATGGCAACGGCGCTGACCTCACCGTTGAGGGTGGCAACATAAAAAGGCAGCGCGTCATCGGTCCCCAAGGCGTCCTTATTTTCGACAAGGCGACAGCTTTGATGCAGTGCATTATCGTGCCTGTCTTCAGGGATCACCTGATTGAGCGCCTTTGATAATTGAATTTGCTGCTGCTCTTTAATGGTGTCTTCGGTCAGTGCGTGAGTGACCGCAACCAGTGCTGTCGACAAGAGGGCAGCGATTGCGAGAATGCCCCCATGTTTTTTTATGGTCTCAATCATGACTTTGACTTCTTCTCTGCACGGTTTGTGGCATGTCCATACGTTCTTGGCTTGGTGTAATAATCAATCAAAGGGACGCACAAGTTGGCAATGATCACCGCAAATGCGATCCCATCAGGGTAGCCGCCCCACGTACGGATTAAATAGACCAATACGCCAATCAGGCCCCCAAACCATAAGCGGCCCCGGTCGGTCGTGGAAGCAGAAACCGGATCGGTGGCGATAAAAAACGCCCCGAGCATGGTGGCACCGGATAACAAATGGATCAGAGGCGAGGCGAGTTGATCCGGTGCGATTAGGTGGCCGAGCAATGAGCATGCAAGTAAGGCGGCGAGTACCGCGACCGGAATATGCCAATTGATAATGCCACGTTGGATCAGCACCAAACCACCGAGGAGATAAAGTGTGTTGACCCACGCCCAACCTTTACCGCCTAGCGCTGAGAAAATGGGCTGCTGCAAGGCTTCACTCACAGTTTGGCCGCCGGCCAGTGCGGTTTTTATGGTATCCAGAGGCGTTGCCATGGTGGCGCCATCCACGGTCATACGCAATTGGTTGACGCTAAAGCCATCTAAGGTATAGCCGCCAAAAATTGCCGCGAGGGTATCGGTAATGGTCAAGCTATGGGTGGCGAGACTCTCCGGTGGTAACCAGGTGGTCATTTGCACTGGAAAAGCGATGAGCAGTACCACATAGCCAACCATGGCAGGATTGAAGAGGTTCTGTCCTAATCCGCCGTAGATATGCTTGGCAACAATAATCGAAAACGCGGTACCTATGACGATCACCCACCAAGGTGCCATCGGCGGGATCGCGACCGCCAACAAAAACGCGGTGAGGAGGGCACTGTTGTCACGCAGGTAAGCCATTACGGGGCGACGTCGTAGCCGCATCACCAGCGCTTCGGTTGACCATGCCGTGATAACTGCCAAGGTTAATTGAACCAGCACGCCCCAGCCGAAGAAATACCACTGTGCGGCCAAACCGGGTAGGGCACAGAGGAGCACCGTCAGCATAAGATGGCTGGTGGAACGTTTGTTATGGGCGTGTGGTGAACTTGCGATGAAAAACGCCACGAGGGTTATTCCTTATCTTCTTGTGATTGTTGTGCCGCTTTACGTGCTTTGGCACGGGCAACCGCGGCGGCGACAGCGGCTTTTTTGTCGTTAGCCTCCTCAGCGGCCGGCGCGGTGTCTGCAGCATCGGATGGCGTATCGGCAGCCGTCTCAGGTTGTGGCTTGGTGTCGCTTTGCTGGGCCGCTTTACGCGCTTTGGCACGCGCAACCGCGGCGGCGACAGCGGCTTTTTTGTCGTTAGTCTCGTCAGCTGCCGGCGTGGTGTCTGCAGCGTCATCGGATGACATATTGGCAGCCGTCTCGGGTTGTGCCTTGGCATCGCCTTGCTGGGCCGCTTTACGCGCTTTGGCGCGTGCAACCGCGGCGGCGACAGCCGCTTTTTTGTCGTTAGCCTCGTCAGCGGCCGGCGCGGTGTCTGCAG
>NZ_PXUD01000120.1:0-1099 GCF_003390965.1 Salinivibrio sp. HTSP | reverse complement strand
TCGCCGCTTTGTTTTAGGCGGTTCACCAATGCCATGTGTTGGCTGTGTTCATCAATGGTGATGCATTGCTCAAAGGCTAACGGATGACGGTGTTGATTAAGCTTGGTTTTGGCCTCTTTGCTCCATAGCTTTTTAAACTGGCGATAGTGACGCGTCACCTTTTGCGCCATGGGCGAGTCGAGAATGATGGGAAGCGCCTTATCAAGCTGCTTTTGGTAGATAAGCTGCTCAATATCAAACAACAGCTCTTGGGTGCGGCCGACACTAAACGCTGGGATTAATATTGCGCCACCGTCTTCGAGTGAGCGTTGAATAATCGCCTCGAGCCGCTGGGCGCGGGTGGCGACGGATTCATGGGTTTTATCACCGTAGGTAGATTCTAAAAACAAAATATCGGCACGGCTTGGCGGTATTGGATCAGGTAGCAGTGGCGTGTTGCTGGGCCCTAAATCGCCCGAGAACACTACCCGTTGTTGGTCCGGCAGTTTTAACTCTACGTAGGATGACCCCAAAATATGCCCGGCCGGTTGCAAGCGCAAATAGGTTGCTGGCTGCCCTTTTTGCTTAGGCTTTAGCCGGTGCCAGCTGTTGTAAGGCAAGGTCACGGTTAACTGGCAAATGTGCTCAAGTACCCGCTGACGATCACCGTAATTCATGTTGAGTTGCAGCTTTAAAGTATCGTCAATCAATAGCGGCACCAGCTCCGCAGTGGCTTCAGTGCAATAAATGGGGCCGTTAAAGCCGGCCGCCAGTAGCCAAGGCAGCAAACCACAGTGATCGATATGGGCGTGAGTGAGGATCAGCGCATCAATGCGTTTGCTATTAAGGTTTACCCTCGCCTCTCGCATTTCATCACCTTGGTATTGACCGCAGTCAATCAGCAAGCGTAAGACGCTTGGTTTTATATCCACTTGGTGACACGAACCAGTCACGGTTTGATAGCCACCGTGGTGGGTGACGGTGAGGGTTTCATTGTTTATTGAGGTGTTGGGCATGGTTACGTCCTTGTTGGGGGAGATCCTAGGTCCTAGGGAAAGATTACGGAATACGGAAAGAGACTAGACGCTTCGCTTCGAGAAACTAGAGACTAGGAAAAGCT